>JBMFGW010000030.1:0-33866 GCA_049977145.1 Phycisphaerae bacterium | reverse complement strand
ACGAATCGGAGGCGCCTGAACCAAACGCAAAACCCCGCGACAACACACATTTGTCGGCCCACAGGCCGCCCAAGGTGAATAATATGAGGTGTCACGCCCGACGAATCGGAGGCGCCTGAACCAAACGCAAAACCCCGCGACAACACACATTTGTCGGCCCACAGGCCGCCCAAGGTGAATAATATGAGGCGTCACGCCCGACGAATCGGAGGCGCCTGAACCAAACGCAAAACCCCGCGACAACACACATTTGTCGGCCCACAGGCCGCCCAGGGTGTTTTTCATGCGGGGGAATCTGTCCGGATAGCCGCCGGGTTGCGACGGCGTGATTTTTAGACAGGCTCCTAATGAAATCATCGTTGCGCCCACACCGCTTCTCCTTGTGCTGCCGCAGCACCATATCGTTGTTTCGCAGCTGCGAAACTTATCGTTGCGGCAGCCCCCCCCCCGAAAACAACTTGGCAATCTTGGCACACTTGAACCAAATCCGCTGCCATCAAGCCTTTTCTCAACTTCCCGAACTTGGCACCCTTGCCTCCCGAACTTGGCAATCTTGGCATCCTTGAAATTCGCAAAGCAAACCTTTCTGCCTTCTGGATTCCGGGTCCTTCCCCCATCGTCATTGATCCTTGATCAGTGTTCCTTGATCAGTGAAAAGGACTTCTCACGCCTAAATGCTGGCCCCCCAGGGGCCTCAAAACATCTTGGGCGTCCTTGAAATTCGCCCTACGCTTTGCGGTTTTCCAAGCCGTTGATCAGGCCGGAGAGCATTTTTCCTATGATCTCAATTTCGTTGCGAAGATGGGTTTGCTGGGCATCACTGATCAGGCTCCGGCGGTGCGCAATGTCAATTAGCGGGATACATTCCTGGGCCGAGCCACGGGCGATTGTAAAAAAGTGTTTACGGTCAGCTTTGGTGAATCGGCCATTTCCTTCGGCCAGATTGGTGGCGATGGAAACGGATGCGCGGTTCAACTGGTCGGATAGGAAATAAAAACCACGGGGAAATTCGGAGGTCGCAACAAGCACCTGGTCAGCGAGGTTGACCGCCTTCTGGTAAACATCGAGATTTTCAAACATGAACGCCAGAAAACGTCCCTCCATCAATTCGGTTTTGGGCGGTCAAGCGGCGACTCTATTTTGGCCTGCGGCCAAAATTCTTGAACAGGTGAGCAGGCGAACAGGTGACCGCAGGTGGGCTTTTCCCTTGGGCGACAGCCACTCTTTTGTCTCATTCTTATTTGCTCGCCTGATCTCCTGTTCTAATTTCACCTGCTCTATTTTGGCCTGCGGCCAAAATCGGGGCGACAGGATTCGAACCTGCGACTTCCTGGTCCCAAACCAGGCGCTCTAGCCAGGCTGAGCTACACCCCGATGATTAAATAAATTTACCCGATTTCACGAAAATATACAAAGATATTGATGGATCAAAGCACTGCACATTTGTAATCCATCGCCCAGAAGCGATTTTCCATCAAAAGTTGTGGACGGCGTAAAAAAGGCGGTAGAAATGTGATACACAACGACTTACGTCAAAACGGCGTTGGAACATCCGTTGTAAAACTGTGCCGAAAGACGCTACTAAAAATCTTTGCCTCGGCGCGGGGGCGGTTGATCTAACCCCGTTTGTTATGGTTCCAACAGCGCCTTATTGCCCGTTACCACTTTTGGCCGCCCACTGCTGACGGATGACAATTGGTACATAGCCGATGGCCAAACGTTTTGGTGGCGTGACAATTTGTGCTGGATCGAGGTAAGCCAGCGAACCTTGCGTTGGCGGCGGCAAGTATCGACGATTTTTTGTCCAAAGGCGCTGAATTTTCTCAACGCGTTGCTGCATTTTGTTACGTTCCATCTTCGTAAGATCCGCGTGCAGCAGCGCGGGCTGATCTTCAAAACGATACCAGTAATATGTTACCAACGAGCCATCGCTCAAATGGGCGTAAAACGGTCCAGCCGCCGGTCCGGGTTTCTTAAATGAACTGTTCGGTCCGTCCGGCGTGGTATAAGGCTTTGGCCGCCGCCAGTACGGCGGATAAAAGTTGATGCCCTTAAGTTCGGTGGAATTGGGAATATCCGTTGCGTGCATCGCCTGCCATATCGTCCGTTTGCCAATATGTGTCAGCCGATAAAATCGTGGCAACATGGCTCGGGTTCCATCGGGTCCGGTGCGCACTAATTGCCGGTTCCAGGTGAATCCGTAGGACTCTGAATCGGGAAAAAAAGTTTTGGCGAAGCGCACCCATGGCAGCACGGCACGCTGGGACTTTGGAGTGCTGCGGGCATAGAGCTTCCAAGTAGAATACAAATGGGGCTTGAACCGCTGCACAAAGCCAAAGCCCGGCACCACGCGAAGCCTGCCGCGCACCGCAGGCCCACCATTAAACCAGGCCTTTACGCGGTCCCACAACGCTTTGCGACTGTAGCAGATTAGCCCATTAAGCATGACGGCGTGGCCACCGCTGTCCGCCGGAAAAGTCACCTGCCCAAGACGCCCGTATGTACCCGAATTCAGCCGGCTGATGGCCGCTGGAAGATACTGTGTTTCCATCTGAAAAGGCTTATTGGCAATCGACCATCGTGAATCGAGCAGTTTGCCAGCAAGCCGAGAGTGCTTTACCGCGGAGCGGTTCCAGAAGTACGGCGTAAAAAAGCAGACTGGCCCCTTGAAGTTGCGGGTATTGAGAAACAATGTCCAGCAGTGATTGCCCATGGGTATATTTTTGCCGTCCGTGGTTACCTGCGGGTCGGTTAGCGGTAGTGGCAGATAGCCGTACCCAAAGAGTTGGCCGTTGACGCCCGGTTTCAAAACAAGTCCATCAGGCGGAAACAGCAGCCAGGGACTAAGCTGGGCTACGCCGTAGGCCCCGCGCGGGCGTTTCCAACGGCCACCGTACGGAGCGTCCGCGATGGCATGAAAATTATAAGCCACGCCGCCGAGGTGAAACTTCGGTGCCGCCGTGGGGAATCGTGTGCTGCGCCACCAGCCAAGGCCGCCTTCAATATCCGAGTATAAATGCCGCGGGCGTTTACCTCGGTACTGCGCCGCCATCCATGTGCCGAAAAGGCCCGATTGAAATCGTTTTCCCGGATACCGCGGCAGCAGCGGCCAGGCGGCGGTGTAAATGGAAAATCCGGCATCATAATTTCTTGGAACTCTGGGCAATGTCGGCACGATCATATAGCCATCCGCCTGCACACCGCGCAGCGGTGCGGCTGCCGCCATTGGTGGCAACACCATCAGTGTTACGCTCGCCACTACCGCATTAAGACACTTCATTCGATAATCTCCTCTAAATGCAGCCGCTGACAACTGATTAGCCAGCCAAGCTCATGGTGCATTGAACAGGTAACTGTTTTGGGCACCGCTCCCGCGCTATTCCAGATAAACCTGCGCCCCGGATTTAATTGACGGTATTAGCGCGCGTCTGGCCTTTAGGTCTTCAGGATATAATGCAAAAGACGCTGCTATTTCAATGGTGCAGTCCGGCGTGCCGTCCGGCCGGCGTGGCACGCTAATACCAGCCGCCTCCAGCCACTGGCTGTTGCGCTGTGTGGTAATTTGCCTTGATGAAGCAATGGAATCCACCCCTTCGGCATTTTTAATAGGGGCAAATTCATCAATGCGATCCGTTTCATACACCATGCTGCGGTTAGCCAGCGGTAAGGCGTCAAATACGAAAGTTTCCATTTTTACGGCATTGGGAGTTTCGGGCTTCGATATGTTACCGGTCGACATATCCACACATGGCACTTTTTTTTCAGCACGGTGATAAGGCAACGCAAAACCACGGGCGTTGAGACGCTGCACGAATTCGCAACGGATCACGTGCAGGGCGATACTGCCGGCCCGAAAACGCAGTTGCCCATCCGCGGTACGCTGTTCCGCCAGTGTATCGGGAAAGTCCGAATATTCAATGACGGTCATTTTGCCATCCACCAAGCACATATTCCCCAGTTTTTCCTTGCTGGAAACTTTAGGCAGAATTTTGCTCGACATGTCGGCCTGCTCCATGTCATGCAGGCCGATAAACAGCGGATCAACGCAGCGTACAATTGGATTATCCACCTGGAAGTAACTGATTTGCGTAATGCCCCGGCGTTGCATATCCGCGAGTGCTCCGCTTTTATGCAAGGCCAGCAGAGATCCGCCATGCCCATTAGGTGATAAAGCCAGTGTACCGGGAGTTTCCAGCAGCACTTTGCCATCCAGACCCACAGCCGGCAGCATATCCTGCGCGAAAAACATGACTTGGTTTCGCTGCAGACCAAAAAAATTACGCTTGGTCCAAAAATCGACGGTAGCTTGATGATTGGCGGTGCTGGTCATAATGTAAAATGGAATAATGGCGTCAAAGCGCAATTCCATGGCTCGAAGATATTCCGCAAAACACTCAAATAGCGGTTTATTCTTGATGGCCGTAGCTGGAAAGGTGCCTTTAGGGCCATTCCAACCCAGGCGGGAACCTTGGCCGCCAGCCACCACAAAAGCGGCGATCTTGTTTTTTCTCAGCAGTTCCTCGCCGCGCGCCCGAGCCAGACGATATTTTTCCCGCGTTGCCGAATCTTGCGGGGTATGCGAAAAATAGGGCGCCGGTTCGATATTGTCCGGCAGCTTCAGCGCTTGTGGATGGAGCACCACGGTGCGTATAAGCTCGGCCAGCAGCGGCCAATCTAGCGCCGCAACCTGTCGGTCCAATTCCAATTTCTGTTCCGCGTCAAGCTGATTGTAAAATGCGTACAGATGATGCTGTCCGACGGTCGTGACTTGTTCCAGTAGCGAAGCGTGATCAGGTGCTTGGGGCATAAGCCAATGACTCTCCATAGGAATACGGTGGTAGTACGAGATATTAATTCAAGGTGCGATTGCTGATTTCAGCGGCAATTTTTTCAATAAATGCGGTCAAAGGCATGGCTCCAAGGTCCTGATCCTTGCGGGTGCGAACCGCCACGGTGTTGGCCTCCATTTCCCTGGCGCCTACAATCAGCAGATAGGGAATTTTCTGTTCCCGGGCGCGGCGAATCTTGGCTCCAATTTTATCATCCGCACTATCCAGTTCCGCGCGAATGCTCGCGGCCAGTAGTGTTTTATGCACCTGTTCCGCATAGGAAACGAATTTTTCACTGATACTCAGGACCATCGCCTGTACGGGCGACAGCCAGGTCGGAAACGCGCCCGCGAAATGTTCAATTAAAATTCCGGTGAAGCGCTCCATGGAACCGAACGGGGCCCGATGGATCATCACGGGGCGGTGCGACGTGTTATCCGCTCCGATATATTCCAACGCAAAACGTTCCGGCAAAACATAATCCAGCTGCACGGTACCAAGCTGCCATTGCCGACCAATCACATCTTTGACCAGAAAATCCAACTTCGGCCCGTAAAATGCCGCTTCCCCGATCGCCTCCTCATGCCGCAGTCCCGCGTCGCGCACAATTTTGCGTAAGGTGGCTTCCGCGCGATCCCAGAGCGCCGGATCGCCGGCATATTTGTTCGATGCGGGATCACGCAAACTGACGCGGCATTGATAATCATTAAATCCCAGCGTCTGGAAGGCCAGCAACACCATTTCCAGCGTGGAGCGCAATTCCTCCTCAACTTGTTCCGGCGTGCAGAACAAATGCGCATCATCCTGGGTAAAACCACGTACCCGTGTCATACCGGATAGTTCCCCCGATTGCTCAAAGCGATACACGGTGCCGAATTCCGCCATCCTAATAGGCAGATCACGGTAGCTGTGCGGCGTCACCGCATAAATCTGGATATGGTGCGGACAATTCATGGGCTTAAGCAGGTATTCACTTTCATCCGAGTCATCACGTTCTTTCATTTTGATCGTGGGAAATTGTGAATCCTTATAATATGGATAATGCCCGCTGGTTTTGTACAAATTGATATTACCGATATGGGGAGTATAAACAATACTGTAACCACGGCGAATTAACTCCAGCCGCATGAAATTTTCCAATTCCTGCCGGATCACGCCGCCTTTGGGCATCCATAATATCAACCCGCTGCCCACCAGCGGTGAAATGGTAAACAAACCAAGCTGTTTGCCGATAACACGGTGGTCCCGCCGTTTAGCTTCCTCGAGTTGCTTAAGATGAGTTTCCAATTCCTGTTTGCTGAAGAAGGCAGTGCCATAAATCCGCTGCAATTGCTGTTTGGATTCATCACCATGCCAATAGGCGCCCGCCACGCCGGTAATCTTAAACGCGCCAATATGGCCGGTACTGGGCAAATGTGGACCGCGACAGAGGTCTTCCCAGTTTGTTCCCGGCTCGCCGGTGGTATAAAAACTGATAACCGCCTCGGAATCCGCCTCCAGCGCCCGCCGGGCATTATCAAGTTTGTAAGCATTACCTTCCGCCACCAGTTTTGATAGCGCTTTATCACGCGCCAGTTCATAACGTGTAAACGGGCGATTTTCGGCAACAATCTTGGCCATTTCCGCTTCAATGCGCGGGAAATCCTCTTCCCGGATCGGCTCGGATAGCTCCATATCGTAATAGAATCCTGTTTCCACCGGTGGCCCATAGGCCAGACGCACGGCGGGATATAGCCGCGTAATGGCCTCGGCCATGACATGCGCTGCGGAGTGCCGAAGTAAATAAATGGCATTGGAATCTTCCGGTTTAGCGGTAACGATGGCGACCGTCGCATCCTGTTGAATGGGCGTGGAAACATCGGCAAGTCGGCCATTAATCAAGGCTCCCACCGCATCACGCGCCAGCCGTGATCCAATGGATTGTGCTACCTGCAAAGGTGTTACAGAAACGGTATCAAATTGTTTTTTTGCCCCGTTGGGCAAAGTAATCGTAATCATGGGGAAGTATTATCCATGATTGTGGGGGATTTGTCTTCTATCCGGCCTCGTATCTTGGACTGGATCGGATCCGCCGGCCGCCCGGTGAAATCCACGCAGCCGGCGCTACTGACCAAAATTAAACCGGCTATGCGCGCTTTGATCGCGCTGCGGACGGAATATATTTTGCGCCGCGGCACGCTCTACCCTTTCTGTTTTTTACCTTCCGCGGCCTGTGCGTCTTTTTTCTTTTTTTTGCGGAGGCGCATAATATGGCGATATTGAATGGCCATGCCCAGTAGTCCCAGCCCCGTATAAATCCACCACAGGCGAACGTTGTGCAAAATGGTTTTAAGCAATCCCGGATCGTAGCGACGTGTAAACACCGCCAAGGCCCAAACGATTATCGCCGCTCCCAGCCAGGCCCCGCCAATTAAACTTACCGCACGTGGAAACAGCAGTCCCAGTAGAATAACGACCAGCATTCCGACGGTCGCCGCCGCCATTACCTGGGCTTTTTCCAATTTATTCATTCGGTTCTGGTCGGCGGAAAGCTCTTGATATTGCGTGTCCATCGTGTGCAACACCCGGCGACGCAGCGCCATTGGTTTGCCAATGGCCGGTTGGGATGATGCGGCGGATGATCGCTGTGCCGGTTGCCGCAGGGCTGGAGGATGATTCTTGGGCTGGGGGATAAATGCGCCATAATGCTGCGCCAGCAGCCCGCCGCATAATAAGGCGGCCAGAACGGCAAAGAACAAGGCCTGTGTCAAACGAAATAACACCGCTCCCAGAATGATGCCGACAATCGCCCCTATGATCACCAAGGTTAGATCGGCCAGTTCCGTATGCCAAAGCAATGGCGAAAAATACCCAAATAACGCACCAACCATCGCCATGAATACTGTTAAAACCGGCCGCGCCATGCGGATGAATTCAATCCATAATATCAAACCCAGCACAAACAACGCCGCCGCGCTAAACAGCAGCGCATTGGCTATGGTGTGGGGAACCCATACATTCATTGCAGTCATAACTCCAAGGCCGTCAGCATGCGGAAAGGGAAATACCCACTGTCATCTTATCCGTCACCGTAAAACAGCCAATCCCTTAAGACCCAAGTTGCATCGGCAAGGGTATTTTACGCTGCTTACCGGGTTCCGGATAGTTACCGGATTTTAGGGGTGGCAACTTAAGGCCGCCGCCAACGGGTGTCGCGGAGATAATCGTCTGTCCCGGCAGGTGTTGCTTATGCAATCCATACGGTACTCTTCGGATGGAACTGGTGTTAAACTGGGGGGGTAGCTTCTGTCGCCACACCTGACCGAGATAAATATCCCGATCGGTCAACAGACCATCAAAATGGTAACTGATTCCCACCACATTGGGCAATTGATGCAGCAGATGACCGTCCGCATAAAATGCGGAGTAACGATCCCACCACGCCATGCAACGCCGCCCCCGAAAACGCACGATAGCGCTATTGATCCATGGTTCCACGGTAACCACACGTATCCTTCCATGTACCGGGCGCACCAGCCCCCCTTTTCCAGATGGGTTAAATGAATGGGAACAACCGCTGAGACAAAACGATACTACCGCCAGAAATAACGCCGCGGATGCCGCCTCAATTTGTTCAGAAAATAATGCCCGCCACCAAAACCGCGCGCATGCACGCTGCTGATCGGTACCAGAAAATCCCGCGCCGGGGCTTTCTGTAAGCCACGCGGCCGTCCTCCCCGTTTGCGCCAGTTGCTGCCGTATTGCGTCCATAACTGCCTATGATAAACGAATCTGGAAAGACTCCACAATCAGCTGCGCTTGGTATTCCTTGCCGACTGTGACCGCAGTTTAAACCGGAGTTTAGCCCGATAAATTTCAATTTCTGGAGAGAAAACCCTTGCTGGCATTGGGTTTGATGGGGTTTGGAGAGGTTTTTTGGGCGGCATTATGTTCTCATGGGGCCTGTGACAGATTCTGCCAGGTCTCTGGGGGCCCAATCCTTAACTTTTTAGCACAGTGGCGCATTATCCCTCTTACTGCAATCCTATAGCCTTCCCGACGAATAGTTCAGACCCGCTGAACAAGGTCATTGAATAATATGAGGCGTCACGCCCGACGAATCGGAGGCGCCTGAACCAAACCCTTGTACCGCAAGGGTTTTATCGTTTGTGATGGCTAAACTCCGGATTAGCCAGGATTGTCAAACAATATAGCCGTACCGCATAACACGCAGGATTGCATTACTTTATTCCCAGGAGCACCACGCCGGCGAGAATCAGCAGGATGCCCAACCAGCGTGACCATGAAATATGTTCATGTAGGATCAGAGCCGAGCCGATGGCCACGGTAACAAAACATAGCGCTCCCATCGGAAAAGCGATAATCAGGGGCATGTCATGGAGTGTCCAGGTCCAAAAGACCGCTTCGGCCACAAACGCTATAATTCCGGCGTGGATCCACCGATTGCTCCAAATTCTTTTCCAGATAGCCCACCCGTCCTCCGGCATGTTAGCAGTTCCAATTTTCAGGGCCAGTTGTCCCACAGTTTCCAGAAGTACGGCGAGAATCAAACACAGCAATCCCATCCAATAAACATTCATGATCTGTCCCCCGTTGCAGAAGGCGCGATTGCGGCCTTGTTAAGGGCGGAGGTTTTTCCTGCGGTGTTTTCCGAGGTCCGGCTGACCAACACGACGCCCACGAGGACCAGTACCATGCCGAAAAATTGCAATGGATGCAGGGTCTCGGAAAAGAGCCATTCCGAACACACCGCCACACTAATATAGCTTAACGCAGTGATGGGTTGCGCAAAACTCAAATCCGCCAAAGCCAGCACCATCATCCAGTTAAACAACTGCCATACATGCAACAGAATACTCAACAGAAAAAAAGGGTTAATGAGTGTCAAACCCAACGTCTGGAGCATACCACCATGCTGCGGCACCGCCACCCGCCAGCATATTTGCACCCCAGTGTCCAACACAATAGCCAGAAAAAGTCCAACCCACAAAAGGATCTTCTGATGTTTCCCCGCATTGAGCATTATTTTCGATCTCTGACTTCAGCAACGCTGTAATACCACTGTGGCACGGCGTCACCGTACTATTGAAAGTTCGAATCCCGCCTGCCAACCGAACGACCGCATTCCCCCCCACCGCACACCGGCACGGTATTATACCGATGATCGTGATGATTCGGCATTCGCAACCGCGGTGTCTGGGTTGGGGTTGCGACTATTCCACATGAGGATAAAATCATCGGCATGTTGATTGATACCCATTGTCATCTGACGTATGAGGGTTTGGTGGAGCGGCAGGCGGACATTGTGCAGCGCGCGGCAGCAGTGGGCGTTGATCGTATGATTACCGTCGGCACGCATCCGGCGGATCATCCGCGCGTTCTGGAAACCGTCGCCGCTTTCGCGGGGGTGTCAGCCGCGTTGGGCATTCATCCGCACCATGCCGAAGAAGTTTCGAAAACTTTCCTGGAGGAGCTTCGCTGGGCGATCCGCAGCGCACCAAGGGTGCTGGCGATCGGTGAATGCGGGCTGGATTATCACGGCAATTCCGCATCACCGGAGGCACAAAAGTCCGTGTTTATTGCGCAGATTAACTTGGCGGCGCAGTTACGCTTACCGCTGATTCTGCATGTGCGCGATGCCCATAGCGAGGCCCTGGCCATCATGCGGGACTATCCGGGCCTGCCATTTGTGGTGCATTGTTTCACCGGCACTCCCGAACAATGCGTCCAGTGGCTGGAGCTGGGAGCGTATATTGGATTTACCGGGGTCATTACGTATAAAAACGCCTCCGCAGTTCGGGCCTCATGCCAACTGGTTCCGCGGGAGCGCCTTGTCATTGAAACCGACGCTCCGTATTTGACGCCGCAGGCGGTGCGGAAAATCAAACTCAATGAGCCTGCGTTCGTCATCCATGTGGCCCAACGCGTTGGCGCCGAACGCGGCTGGACGTTGGAACAGACCAGCCAGATCACAACCGCCAATGCGATCCGGTTGTTTGGCATGGCCTAACCGTACACGAACCCGAAGGAAGATGTTATATATGCCGGATACACCAAAACGCTTTGTGGTGGGTTGTGTTTCTTATCTGAATTCCAAGCCGCTCATCGACCCACTGGTGGATCGGCCTGATGTGGAAGTTCACTTCGCCGTGCCCGCGCGGCTTGTGGACCTTATGGCGGCGCGACAGGTGGATGCAGCTTTGATGCCGATAGTCGATTATCAAAATTGCCCGGTGCCGGTGGTACTATCCCCCGGCGGTGCGATCTGCTGCGATGGGCCGACCCTCACGGTGCGTATCTTTTCCAAAGTGCCTCTGACGGAAACCGAAAAACTGTATGCCGACACCGACAGCCATAGCAGCGTGATTCTCGCGCAGATAGTTTTACGGGAGCTGCACAACCGCCAACCGGAAGTTATTGTCACCAACATGTACCAGGCCCCACCCGCAGAGGCGAAAACCCTGCTGTTAATTGGCGACAAAGTGGTCAATGGCGCCCCACCGGATGCACAATATCCCTATCAACTTGACCTGGGCGAACAGTGGAAAGTGCTGACGGGATTACCCTTTGTTTTCGCCATGTGGATGATGCCGACGGATCGGGCGAATGTGGAATTGGCCGCGTTGTTGGCGGGCGCGCGCCAGCGCGGCGGGGAAATAACCGAGCATCTGGTGGCCAAATATGCCGAAGAAAAACACTGGCCGCCGGAATTGGCCCGGCGCTATTTTACCGAGTATCTGCAGTACGCCGTCACACCCCGATGTCGGCTGGGAATTGAAAAATTCTTTGAACTGGCGGCCAAACATCAACTGCTGCGGGTGCATCGTGCTATCCGGTACATGGACGCACCGAGACTGGGTCCCATTACTTCTTAAATAATGGACTAAGCACGCTGTCAGGCTTCCGGTTCGGCCATGATGCGGAGTTGATCCCGCAGCCGCGCGGCCTCCTCATAGCGTTCCTCTTGCACTGCGGCATTCAACTGCACCTGCAGCTGGATGAGTTTGGCACGAGCAATGGTATCGGCGGAGCTGCTTTGCGGCGGAATCTTGCCAATATGCTGGGTGTGGCGCTCATGCATGGAAGCAATGAGATCGGTCAATGGCTCGCTAAACACGGTATAATCGTTGGCACAGCCCAGCAGTCCGTGCTTTTGAAATTGCGCCCACGTCATGTCACAGGTGGGGCAGCGCATTGAAGAGTCAACGGCGTCCTCCCGGCGTTCCGCCGCATCAAGCTCTTCCAGTTTGGCCAGATCGGGATCCATGGGAGGGTGTTTCTTCGGCGACTGGTCGGCGGAAGTTTTTCCGATCAAGACCGGGGCACCCATGAGACCGGCTTCAATGGCATGTTCCAGACACAGGTGAATTTCAATAATTTTCCGTGGCGGCCCGTGATCGGCGACTTCCGTAATATGGATCAGCGCGGGCCGTGAACATTTCATACATTCTTGAAACAACATCAATAGGCCCTCCGGGCACAACACCTACACTCATATATTGTATCCATTCAATACTAAAATCAAACGCTCGCGATGGCTTGCTCCAGAATGGTTAACGCCTGTTGTATCTGTTGGGGCGTAATGACCAGCGACGGGCAGATGCGCAGAACATTTTTTTGCGTGACATTGATGATCAACCCATGGTCCAAGGCGCAGCGAACCACCGGCGCCGCATCGGGCAGCGCCAACTCCACGCCCAGAAACAGGCCGGCGCCGCGGATGGATTTAATGCGGTCCCGGCAGGCAAAATTGGCAAGTCCATTCCGAATACTCGCGCCGGTACGGCGGGCGTAATCCAGTAGTTGTTCCTGTTCAATGACGTCAAACACCGCCGCGCTGACGCCGGCGCAAATAGGGTTGCCGCCCAAGGTACAGCCATGGGTACCAGGCTTAAAAAATGCCGCCAGACGCGGTTGCGCTAAGATTGCTCCAACCGGCACCCCGCCACCGAGAGCCTTGCCCATGGTCATAATATCGGGAATAACACCGGAAATCTGATGGCCAAACCAATGGCCGGTGCGCCCCACCCCGGTCCAGACTTCATCGAAAATCAAGATCGCGCCGCAGCGGTCGCATAATTCCCGTACCGCCCGCAAATAACCCTTGGTCGGCTCATTGATACCGCCCTCGCCCTGAATGGGTTCCAACATCACCGCGGCGGTGGTTTCATCCACCACTTCCTCGAGCGCTTCAAGATTATCAAACGGAACGTGGACAAAGCCCGGTACCAATGGCGCAAAACCATTCTGCGCCGGTCCCGCGGTAGCGGATAATGCCCCCAAAGTCCGGCCATGAAAGCCCTTTTGCATGGTGATAATTTTAGGCCGCTGCGGCCCGGCGGAAATTCTCGCCAATTTAATGGCGGCCTCCGCCGCTTCCGCTCCGCTGTGACAAAAAAACGCCCGCCCTTCAAAAGCCTTGGATTTAAGATGCTCCGCGAGACGGATTTGCGGTTCGCTGTAAAACTGATTGCCAACCTGCCACAAGCTTTGCGCCTGTTGCGTGATCGCCGCAACCAGCCGCGGATGGCAATGGCCCAGAATTGTGCCGCCAAAACCCGCAAAACAATCGATATATTCCTTCCCGTCGGCATCCCAAAGGGTGGCTCCCCGCCCGCGTGCCAATACCACAGGAAGTTTGCCATAATTGCCAATCAGCGCGGCGTCGTGCCGCGTTATAAAGTCCGTCGTTGTGCTCATGCCGGTGCTCCGAAAACAAAACCACCAAAGAGTCAAAAGATACACGCAGTTTACAAAAAATGAAAACACCCAGGGTGTCGAACATTCGCAGCAGGATGCCTGCTTTTTGTGGACAATCGCGGCAATTCTAGGGGAACCCATGGTGGTGTGGTGCACACTCATGCAAGTCACTCTATATGTGGACTCACCGCAACGAACGTATTACTAAAGTGTTGCTGAACTATTTATTGACCTGGCCGAACCTGTGCGATCAGCTCCACTTCCACAGTGGCATTCAGCGGCAGAGCCGCGGCTCCCACGGCGGTGCGAGCGTGACGCCCGCTGTCACCAAAAACCGCCAAAAGCAGATCGCTGGCGCCGTTGGCGATCTGCGGCTGCTGCGCAAAGCCTGGATCGCTTTGCACAAATACGGCCAGACGCACAATTCGCATCACCCGGTTCCAGTCGCCATGAACCGCATCCCGTAAAACCGCCAGAGCGTTAATGGTGGCCAGCCGGGCGGCGTCCCTGGCGATTGGCACATCCTGCGCTGTGGGCACAGAGCCGACACACACAACTTTTCCATCCCGACTGGGTAATTGGCCGCTAACATACACAAGGCCGCCGACTTCCACATAAGGCACATACGCCGCCACGGGTTTGGGGGCAGCGGGTAAAATAATTTCCAGGCGTTTCATGGCGTCGTCAATCAAAGACATGTTCATCTCCTTTAGCATTGATTATAGTGCGGTATTGCATTCTATATGCAACGATAATGTTTTTGTTCTTCCGGATCGGTTTCGCCCTCCACAAACCAGTGCAGCACCAGCAGACTGAACTGCCACATCACCCAAATCTCCACGCCAAAGGAGAGAAAACCAAGCAGTCCCGGCACCGGCATTTGAAAATACCGAATGTGCTGCCACCAGCCCAGAAACGGCAGATGATACGTCCATTTGGCTAACGCCCAGTAATTCCAGAATTCCCAGAGAAAGCCGCACGTCAGACCGCCGAACATGAGGGCAAACGTGCGCCCCCAGCGCCCGGCGATCCAATCTCCAATGATGCTGGGCCGTCCCCACCAAAAGTTGATCGGGTCCAGGAGAAAAATGAGGCTCACCCACAACATCAAATCGGCTATCGAGGTATGCTCCACAAACGGTCCGGCAAAAAAAAGCATACCAACCAGCAGGCACGCCGTCTGCATTACCCGCGTGATTCTTATTCCACTTCTGGAATTCCAGTGTTTTAATCCCAGGCGCATCCACAATTCCGCCGTCAGCAACATTCCCGGCGCAATGGCCGCAAACGCCAGGAGATAACCCGTAAAACGGTCCAACCGATTCGCGGGTATACCCTGATAATTCCAGGCGTGCAGGCCGGTTGCGGGATCCACCATGAAATAAAAATTAATCCAGTCAAAAAAACACCACGCCGGAACCGACCAGAGCCACAACACCGCCAGCCGAAAACGATAGGCACGCAGCCAATCAAATCCATCCCAGCGGCTTAAGGCTCCGATTAAAAAAGGTAAATACGCTGACCATATCAACGGGGTGAAATTGATCCGAATAAAATGTCCAAATTTCTCCCATGGCCCGGTCAGAATATGCCGCACCACGAGAAATAAAATCAATTCCAGAGCGGCCATGCCCGCCAGTGCGATCCATAACAGACTGCGACCGCAGCGTCCGGAGGCGGAAGGGGAGGAAGATATTGTGGAAGCATACCGCATGATGTTGTGGTATAGCGGATTTTCGGCGGCGGTGCAATTTAGGGCGGCGCTTTACCCAGTGCCTTTTAGTTTTCTCTTAAGCGAAACTTATTTGTTTTTATGAAATGCTGGATCAGAACGATTTATTGGAAAATATGATCAAACTTTCCCTCAAAAATCTCGGCTGCTTGAAAACTAAAAGACCCCGGCGATTTACCGGGCTACTTACTTTAGTACCACTGTCCGATAAACAAATAATATCGGACATTCGGCCGCCAAAGATAAAAGAATTATCAGGAATGAAATATGTTTTTCAGCAAGTTTTGTTATCGTCCCACTTCATTGAGCCGAAATAAGATATGTTCATGTGACACGGAGGTCCCAGATGTAATCCGTTGGGTGTTTTATACGGAGTAACAATGATGGCGGCCTGTATTAAAATTGTATTGTCCGGCAATCTGGTCCAGCGCGGCGCAAGCCAGGCAAGTTTAGCCAGCCAAACGGTAGTTTTTCGAAATATGGAGCCGGGGAGGCATCCAGCATTTACGGACTATACCATTCATCGCAATGAAAGCGCAATCATGCGGATCAACCACAGCCACCGACGAGATACGCTGAATTGAGTGGTATGCGGGTATCCCGGCCTCGCCGGCCGAAAAGCTCAAGAGGTTTAGCGGAGCAATGTGTTGATGACAATGCGCCGCAGAACAGCGCGGAGGAAAAACGCTGTCCATCATGGCGCGACAAATGCCATGGGACCTTTGGAGGTATGATACTATGGTACGTAGTAATAAAAACACACACCATGGTTTTAGCTTAATCGAACTGCTGGTCGTGCTGGTAAGCCTCATGATATTATCGGGCATTACCGTCGCTTCGCTGGGGCGGGCGCGAGAATTCGCGAGAATCACCGCATGTCTCTCCAACCTGCATCAACTTTCACTGGCGGCACTAGCATACTCGGTTCATGGCCGCGGAGCGTTTCCGTCCGACTGCCAGACTCCGGGGAACTACTGGTATCCGCAACTGGCGCCGTATGATAGTGGGATTGCGGCCAATGCGCTGTGTCCGGATGCACGGGCGCCATCATCGGGGATCGGTACGGCCCGGTTAGCTTGGGGAAAAATAAACATGTCCGGACCGCCGTACTCTGCAGGCTACCCGTGGGCCGAAGGCGTTACTTCAAGTTACGGCATGAATACCTATGTGAATCCTGGTGACTACATTCCGCTTATTGCCTCATTCGGATCCATTTCACTGGGTGGGAATCAGACCTACCGGGGCGATATTGAATCCGCTACCGGAATTGGCGGCAACGGGAATGTTAATATTTATGGTAATCTTAAGTCTGGAGGCAACATCAGCTTAACCAACGGATCCTATGTATCGGGGGCGCAGATTCCCGATATTCCCGGCGTGCAACCTCCGAGTGTATCCGATACGTTTGAGTACGTGGAGCAGACCTATAATCCAACTCCGGTGGCGAGTTCCAAGCTCATTAATTTTTCGCAGAATCCCTACCAGATTATCAATGGAAACTTTGACCCCAGCGGCCAGATTCAAATTATTGGCAGCGGAACACTACTGGTTACCGGTAGCGTCGACATATCGGGCTATTTTCCGGCCAATGGCTCTGGATCGGCCAGTATGAATATTATCGCCTTGGGTAATATCAGCTTTTCCGGGCAAACCAACATCGCTGGCGGCGTATATGCCGGTGGTAGTCTCTCCATTGATGGCCGAAGCGGAACCGGTGTGGATTTACAGGGAACCGTGGTTACGGAAGGAGGATACTCAAGCCAAGGCAAGGCCGTCATTAACCAAGGTCCGGTTCCACCTTGGGATCCGCGCGTGCGTGGCGGGCAGTTGGTGTCCAACCAGCCGCTTTTCGCCGATGCGATCTGGGTGGATGGGACACCACAACCGCAGGACCCGGTGCCGACAAATCTGCAATACGGCGATTACAATCTCAGCGCCAATGATGAGATGGGAATATTCTGTATTAACCGCCATATTGGGCAAGTGAATGTTTCCTTCACCGATGGCTCGGCGCACACTGTCGCCTTATCACAATTGTGGCAACTGCAGTGGTCCTCCGCATTTACGCCCCGCGACGTGGTTGTTCCCGTGAGTTGGTAACGCTCATGCCAATTTACTGCACGCCGGCCAGGCCCGTTTGAATCGGTTTGACCACATATTCCCGCGGATCGGTGATATGGCCGTTCAAGGCACTGGCCGCCACCGTTAAGGGACTGGCCAGATACACCGCAGCCTGCATGGAACCCATGCGGCCGGGGAAATTCCGGTTGGTCGTACTGATGCATACTTCCGTACCGCCGAGGCGGCCAAAAGTGTCCGGCGGGCCGCCGAGACAGGCACTGCAGCCACTGGGACCGACTTTACAGCCGGCTTCCAGCAGAACCTCTTCCACGCTTTTTTCATTGGGGCCTTTTTCCACGCCTACCAGATTGAGGCGTTTCATGTCCGAATGTACTTCCGTCGACCCGGGTACGACATACGTGGGGACTTTCACCTGTTGCCCCTTGAGAATACTGGCCGCAAAAATCATGTCCGTGATTTTGCCACCCGTGCAACTGCCGATGTAGGCCTGATCAATTTTCACCGTCCGGCAATTACGCGCGGTATCACGGTTGTCCGGGGAATGGGGTTTGGCCACCAGTGGTTCGAGCGTCGCAAGGTCCCACTCCTTTTCATAACAATATTGCGCGTTGGCATCATCAGTGAACACATCCCATGTTTTAATACGGCTGCGATGGCGCACATACCGCAAGGTTTTCTCATCAACATCACATACGCCATTTTTTCCGCCGGCTTCAATGGCCATGTTGGTCAAGGTCATGCGGTCTTCCAGCGTTAAGGAACTAATCCCCTGGCCGGTAAAATACAGAGTTTTATAGGTGGCGCCCGCCACGCCAATTTCACCAATCACCAAAAGGATCAAATCTTTGGCGGTCAGGTAGGGCGGAATTTCGCCATGAAACTTGAACTTCATGGTGGGCGGTACTTTCAGCCACGTTTTCCCGGTGCCCAGTGTAAATGCAGCATCGGTATTGCCCACACCCGTGGCAAACTGTCCGAACGCACCGGCCGTGCAGGTATGGCTGTCGGTACCGAGCAAAATTTCGCCGGGCCGTATATGGCCTTCTTCCGGCAATGCCTTGTGGCAAACGCCCTTGTAGGTGGTTTTGTCAGGATTAAGATAAGGATTGGGCATACCCGGTTCATTTTTTACAAATTCCGGGTCATAGTAATATGGCAGGCCTTGTTCGCGCACAAAATCACGCAAAATCTGCACATTTCGGTGGCATTTCTGATCCGCTGTAAATATGTAATGGTCAGGAATTATCACCACACGCTGTGGATCCCACACTTTGGCATTGCGGCCAAATTTTTCATGGAATATGCCGATAGTGCCCGGCCCGCAGACATCGTGGGTCATAAGAATATCCACATCCACCCAGATATTATCTCCGGGTTGAACATGCTTACGGCCAGAATGTTTGGCCATGATTTTTTCCGTAATTGTCATTCCAGCCATCGCCAGGAAACTCCTCAAATATATACCACCGCGCGGCGTTCGTCCGCGTCCAGATATTTTATTATAGTAATCTTGTCAACTAATGAAAATCCCGCGTTACACTCCACAGTTTTTCGGCGCTGCGGGTAATGCTTTGCAAATTCACGGCCTGTTGGACAATGATATGGGTAACGCCTTCCTGACACTGTAATTGCCCCCATACCACCAGTGCGGTGCTGTGGCGCAGATCCATGCGATAGCGCTCGTATATGCGCGGTTTGACAATCAGATTTACCGTGCCGGTTTCATCTTCCATGGTGATAAATAAAAGGCCTGATGCCGTACCGGGCCTCTGTCGTACCAGCACCAGTCCCGCAACTGCCAAAGATGCCGCATCCGGATGGCGTGCCGCATCGGCCAATTCACTGGCCGCCACAATGCCGCGCTGATTCAGAATGGACCGGACAAATGACATCGGATGGGCTTTCAGTGACAACCCCACGCTCTGATAATCGCTGATCACCTTTTGCGATTCGGCGATCATCGGCAAACAGGCTCGCGGTTCCATCAGATTCAATTCATCCAGCAGGGGCAATGCTTCGGACTTTAATCGCCGAATGTGCCACAATGATTCCTGCCGATCCAGCCCCATGGAACCAAACGCATCCGCGCGTGCCAGTGATTTTAAATCGAAAATGGAACAGCGACTCCATTGGCGCAATGTGGAAATGGATGGCATCGGGCCGTGGCGTGCTATGGCATCAGTTATTAAATCTGCACCGCTTTGATGCAGGCCCTGCACCATACGCAATCCCAGCCGCAGTGCCGGCGCACGGGCATAAAGTCGGTGGCTTGCTGGGGACGTATCGCCCGCTGCCGGTTCCAGTGTGCAATCCCATTGGGATTTGTTCACATCCACCGGCAACACACTTACACCGTGATTCTGCGCATCGCGGATAATCTGTGCGGGCTGATAAAATCCCATCGGTTGGCTGTTTAACAGCGCGGCCGCAAAAGCCGCCGGATAAAAGCATTTCAACCATGCTGATACATACACCAATAGCGCAAACGAGGCGGCGTGTGATTCGGGAAATCCGTATTCTCCAAAACCTTTGATCTGCTCAAAACATCTCTGGGCAAATTCCTGTGTATACCCGTTGGCCAACATGCCGACAATAATTTTTTCGCCAAACGCGGCCAGTTGATTGCCCTTACGTTTCCATGCCGCCATGCTGCGCCGCAACACATCGGCCTGTCCCGGTGAAAATCCCGCCGCCACCATTGCCAGCCGCATCACCTGCTCCTGAAACAGCGGCACGCCCAGCGTGCGTTCCAGCACACCCCGCACCGCCGCGGATGGAAAGTCCACCGGTTCCTGTCCGCTGCGCCGGCGCAAATAGGGATGCACCATACCGCCCTGAATCGGCCCGGGCCGCACCAGCGCCACTTCAATGACCAGATCGTAATAACATCTTGGCTTAAGTCGCGGCAGCATGGCCATCTGGGCGCGGGATTCGACCTGAAATACGCCGATGGAATCCGCCCGGCACAGCATGTCATAAACTTCGGTTGCCTCCGGCGGTATTGTGGCAAAGGTGATGGCCGCCGTGGCTGGATTTATCCGCCGGTTCCAGCTATTGACCAGATCAATAGCCTTGCGGATACAAGTCAACATTCCCAGTGCCAGAATATCAATTTTCAAAATGCCCATGGCGTCGAGATCATCTTTGTCCCATTGAATCACTGATCGGCCGGGCATGGAGGCGTTTTCAATGGGAACCAGTTCACACAGCGGTTGTTCGGTAATGACAAAACCTCCCACATGCTGCGATAAGTGCCGGGGAAAGCCGATTAATTCTCCGGCCAGTTCCAGTACCTGCGCAATGGTTGGATCTGATGGATTGAGGCCCAATTCCCGCAACTGCTTTTCCCGAATCATGCCTTTTTCCCACCAGTCGCCGCTTTTGGCCAGCTTATCAGCACAATCCATGGACAACCCCATGGCCTTGCCGACATCCCTTAGAGCACTTTTGCGGCGATAGGAAATGATCTCCGCGGTAATCGCGGCGCGATCGCGGCCAAAACGTTGGTAGATATATTGAATGACTTCCTCCCGGCGTTCATGTTCAAAATCAATATCAATATCCGGTGGTTCGTTGCGTTCTTTGCTGATGAAACGCTCCATGAGCAGATCAATGCGCTGCGGATCCACGGCGGTAATGCCCAGACAAAAACAGACCGCCGAGTTGGCCGCAGCTCCGCGCCCCTGGCATAAAATATTTTGTGATACCGCGAAACGCACAATGTCATACACGGTGAGGAAATAGGCGGGATAATTTAATTCTTCAATCAAAGCAAATTCATGTTCCAGCCGGTGTTGCAGAAATTCCGGAACCCCCTCGGGATAGCGCTGAGCGGCTCCTTGCTTGGTGAGGTGAATCAGATATTGCATCGGGGCTTGGCCAGAGGGGCATATTTCATGTGGATAGCGATAGACCAGTTGATCCATGGAAAAACTTTTCGCCCGTGCCGCAATTTCGACAGACCGTGCAATGGCGTGCGGGTAATGCTGAAATAATCGGCGCATCTCCGCCGGAGATTTCAAATGCCGCTCGGCATGGGCAATGCGATCAAGGCCCAGTTCATGAATCGTGCATCCCAGACGAATGCACGCCATCACGTCCTGCAGCCGCTGGCGTTGCGGCGTGTGATACAGCACGTCATTTACCGCTACCAGAGGGATATTGGTACGGTTGGACAGGTCGGCCAGTTGCATAAGTTCATAGGCATCATCCCGGCCATAATGGCGGCTGGCCGCCAATGACAGTCGATCCTTATCAAAGACCGATTGTAATTGGATAAGAGTGTCGGCAAATGCCGCATCAGGCCGGGAGGGCGGTATCACCACTGCCAGCAGTCCGGCTTGATGAGTAAATACATTCTCCAGTGTGATGCGATACGACCCCTTGGCGGCTTGTCTGCGCCCCAGCGTAATGAGCTGACATAATCGGCCATAGGAAGCAACATCCGTGGGGTATAACAGCACGCCGCCGTTTTCCGTGGTTTGAGATATAGGCATTACAGCATCAATATGTATATGTGTTCCCACAATCAGATGTATGCCGGCCTGCTTGGCCGCAGTATGTGCCCGTACCATGCCCGCCATTGTGGCATGATCGGTTAATGCAATGGCATCATATTCCAGTTCGGCGGCCCGCTGAATAAGTTCCTCCGGATGGCTGGCACCAAGTAGAAATGTGAAGTTGCTGGTGGTTTGCAGTTCCACATATTCCGCCGCCATATCGGAGTTTCGCCGATGTGTCACCATCGGCTTGTAACGTTTTTCAGGCTGTTCCGGCATACCGATTTATATCTCAAGTTTCAAATCTCGAATCTCAAATCTTAGATTTACCATATTTCTACACCCACAATCCATGGAGCAACCATTGCCCGGTTTCAAGCTCGTGAAATACCCATAGCCATTGGCCCTGTTGATCCAGCACGGCAAAGTAATCCCGTGTGACCGCTGTGGAACCGGTCCACCAGGCCGTGGTTAAGCGTTCCGGCCCTATCGCCTGCCGGCAGGTATACATGTGGCCGTGCCATTGAATATGTTCTGGAGTTTGCTCAGGACCGCCGGTTAGCACCTGCACGGGTTCCGGCGGATTCAACAGCAGGGAAGGGCGTTGGATCGTGACAAATCCATCCCGTTGCGCCACCATGCCACCCACTGTTTCCAGCCTATTCATACGCATGGCCTGTTCCGGAATATGTGACCGTCCCCCTGTAGCCGTGCCGATGCGTATGGTCGGCAGGCGCGCCCGCAAAACATCCAATACTGCGGCCAGAGGGGCCATCGCCTGATGGGTCGGCCATGCGGTACAGGTATCGGCATGTAATTGTTCAGACGGTAGAAGATGTGTTTCCATTGCGCGGATGGTCAGCATTTCAATGCCGCCGGGGAGCCGCAGTTGCTCCAGCCGCGGTCGGATGGCCGCCCATAACCGGTCGGCCCGCCGGACCGTCTGTGCCAGAGGAATAGTGATGGTGAATGTCCCTATATCGGCACCCGCTGCATTCACCACCAGTAAAGTGGCGCCCAGGTTGCGTTGCGTTAATTCGTGTGTCAACTGCTCTGTTAAGGCGCGGGCCGCCAGCAGAATGCCTTCCAGATTTTCCACCGGCCCATCCGCCCGCCATTGGGCTTCAGGTGCGGTGGATAAGGGGATTACCGCAGGCAGTTCCATCCGTCGGCCCAGCAGTTGATCCAGCCGTAACAGCAATTCCGCCGGAAACCGTACGGCCAGTTGATCCCGCGCAATGGCCAGCACCTGTGTTATGCGCGTAATACCTATTTCCCGCAACGCCGCCTGCGTGTCCAAGCTGATGCGCAAGGCTGCGGGCGGAAATCCCGCTATGGCCGTTGGAATCTCTGCGTGATCATCAATGAGCGCAGGCGTTGTCGCATAACGCGCCAGGGCGATGGCACAGCCAATGGTCGGGGCAATAGCGGTGCGACATCGCAATCCATTACGCCGCAATATCCCCGTGATGCGTCGGGCCAATGCCATCGGTCCACCATCAAGATGGTCCATTCCGCTAATATTCAATAATAGACAATCCGCACCACCTTGCGGTTCATTATTCGGAAATGGCTCTGCGATGCTCACCAATGGAGAAAAGCGTAACGCCCACTGTGCCAGCTTTTCCAGTCGCCGCCGACTTTCCATTGGCGGAAGCGGATCCATCCTCGTGCCACGGGATAAATCACCCGCCCTCCGCCGTTGGTTTAACCGCTGCGCCTGCATATCCCAGTGTGGTAGATAGATACATAAAAATCGACTCATGGCACACCATAAATTAGGTATATGTTAGGTATACTATAAACAGCACTGCCAGTCAAATCGTTATAGGTGCTGCCATATTTTTTTTGGCAATCCTTCATCCTCCCACCCATTTTGTCCGTGTAAGCGTCGGGGTGCCGCAGCGTGATTATGGTGGCGTAAAAATTCGCGGTCGGGCAGGATACCCCCAAAAAAAGCTACGGTGCTGGCAGGGCGCAACAATTGGATCAACGTGGTACTGCGGTTTTCGTCGGGCCAGATGTCGCCCCCTGCCCCAAAATATGGCCACATGCAATGGGTATCCGACACTACCATTTAGCTTGACCAAATTTCACGGAAATGTTAATATTATAAGTAGCTGGAGAATATTCGTCGGACTTTAGCAACGTCCGGCTGTATGTTCTTTGAAATTAGCGCAATGCGTTGGGTTGACACGGCTTGTGAGGTTTCGTGAAAACCTTCCATCGGCGGGAATAAAAAAGTCCCCTGATTTGGATATGCAGGCTGGTTTTTGCGGGTCCGGGCTTTTGATCCCGGTATCGGCACGATTCTTAAAATGAATCGATATAGATTGACGAATGGTGAATCTGGTGTTTTGTTCAGGATCTATCCGTAGTGTCCACGAATGTGGGGTTTCTCCCGCATCGTCATTCCCCGGCCCCCTAGCTGATGGATATGAAAGGATACAGGACGGGTTGTGTCTGTGGATACCGCTTAAAATGGCAGTTTCACCGCAGCACCGACGGTGCGTTGCGGCGCTGTCGGCAGCGACGCCGCTGATTTCAGAACTACACTGAAATTTTTCGCTCCGCGCTAAATCGTCAATGATATGCCAAGTTGGCAAAGTCTCATAAGTGTCCGCACCAGCGGCGGACCATGGGAATATCCAATTTTGGGTCAACCATCGATCCGTATGGTGCGGGTTCGAGTGCAGTGCCTCCCAGGCTAAGAATGGCTTGGGCGGGATATTGATACATTCCGCATAGGCTGCCGGAAGGCCGCATGATGAAGAGGTTGACCATGTCCCATTTTTTACCGCATCTTGTTTTCGTCATGCCGCCATTGGCTGCCATGGATGTTTTTGATTTCATATCGGGCCTTATCATTGCCGCCATGATCGGCTTGGTGGTGGGTATGTTGGCCCTGTTACTGATTTTGAAGATGGTGGGGAATTCCGCTTTTTCCCGTGCCAAATTGGAATCGGAGAAAATGCTCACTAGCGCCCGGCTTGAGGCTGACAAACTGACCTCCAGCGCCCGGCTGGAGGCTGACAAACTGACCGCCGGCGCCCAGGCGGAAGCGGAGCGGCTGGGGGCCGCCGCAAAAATAAAGGCGGAGGAATTATCGCGTGCGGCCCAGATCTCCGCGCGGGACGCAGCGCTGAAACTCCGTGAACAGACCGAGCGGGAAACAGAAACCATGCGTGAAGAAATACGCAATATTGAGCAACGTCTGTTGCGGCGCGAGGATACGCTGGATCAGAAACTTGATACCCTGACTACCAAGGAAAAGCATCTTGAGTCCCTTGAAAAATCAATCGGTGAACGTAACGTTGTTTTGCAGACCAAGGAAAAACAATTAGATGAAGCCTTGGCGCGGCAGAAGGACATTCTGCATCAGATGACCAAGCTGTCGATGGACGACGCCAAACAACTCCTGCTTAAGCGTGTGGAAGGCGAAGTACGGCATGATATGGCGTTGTTGGTCGAAAAAATTGAGGAACAGGCTAAGGAGGAGGCCAAGCAAAAAAGCACGAACATCATGTTGCAGGCCATGCAGCGTTACGCGGCGGAAGTTACCAGCGAAGGCACCACCAAGTCCGTCACCATTCCCAACGATGATATGAAAGGCCGGATCATTGGTCGCGAGGGTCGCAATATCCGCGCTTTTGAACAGGCCACCGGCGTGGATGTGATTATTGATGACACACCCGGCGTGATCACCGTCAACTGTTTCGATCCCGTGCGCCGGGAAGTCGCCAAATTAACGCTGGAAAAACTCATTGCCGACGGGCGCATCCATCCCGCCCGTATTGAGGAAATTTACCAGGCCACCCAAAAGGAAGTTGAAAGCAATATCCGCAATGTCGGAAAAAAAGCGTTCATTGAAGCCAATATTCCCAATCTGCATCCCCGTATTATTGAAATGCTCGGACGCCTGCATTACCGCACCAGTTATGGGCAAAACGTTTTGCGCCATTCCATGGAAGTTGCTTACATCGCCCAGATGCTCGCGGATGAACTGGGACTCAATGGCACGGTGGCACGCCGCGCCGGATTGCTGCACGATATCGGCAAAGCCATGGATCATGATCAGGAAGGTGGCCACCCGGCGCTGGGCATGGAATTCTGCCGCAAGTTTAATGAATCCGCAGAAGTGCTTAACGCTATTGGCGGCCACCATGGTGACATCCCGGCCACCACGCCGTACACCCCGTTAATCATGGCCGCCGACGCCATTAGCGGTGCCCGCCCCGGCGCGCGGCGGGAATCTCTGGAACGCTATATCAAACGCCTGCGGGAACTTGAAGCCATCGCCACAAGTTTTCCGCAGGTGCGCCAGGCTTTCGCCATTCAGGCGGGCCGGGAGGTCCGGGTCATTGTGAATCCGGAAAAATGCGATGATGCCACCGCCAAACTCATTGCCCGGGAAATTGCCAATCGTGTGCAGTCCGAGTTAACCTTCCCCGGTGAAATCCGCGTCACCGTGCTGCGGGAGGTCCGGGCCGTGGAACTGGCACGCTAGCCCGGATATTTCATCAGTTTTAACAAATGGCGGGCCGTAGAAGCTGGTCTGGAATTTGGCGAATAACTCGCCGGATATAGTGGGGATGTCCGGCGTGCTGGCCAACCTTGCGTCACTGCTCGTCAATTTGATCACTAAGCCCTAATTCACGCAGGGCCGCCCGCGCTTCTTCGAGGCGCTGTTCGGATACTCCGCCATCCGGATTAACTTCAACGTTCACTGTCAGTTTCAGTCCCCCGTCGGTAACGTGCCGGGAGAGCACCTTGGTATAAAAATTCATCCATTTCTGGGGCGGCACTTCACCGGACCAGCGGAAGCCCATCTGCTTGGCCGCCGCCGCTTTCATCAGGGGCAGTGCCCCGGCCTTGCTCACGGTGATCTCGGCCACAGCCACCAAATCGCCGGTCCGTGCCTGAACCGAAAAGGCCCCCTCCAATGCTCCCGCGGTAAAGGTTCCTGCGGCAATCGTGCCGCCGCTGGCTGTCCACGTCACAGCGTCTTTTGCCACATCCATGTTTCGGCCAAACTGATCCAGGCCCTGTACCCGAAACACAACCTGCTGTCCCGGTTCAATGGCCACACGCACCGGCGTAATAATAAGCTTCGCCAATCGCGGCGGTTCGACATGCTTTTTTGCTTCCTCGCCCCGGATCACGAACATATCTTCGGAAATTTCCACATCGGCGGCGGCCAATTCTTTCTCAAAAATAAATGGCTCATAGTGTCCATCGGGCTTCTTGCCCACATACGCCAGAACGCCATCACGCACGCCGCGCGCAATGGTGTCTTTTACCACATCACCATTCATTAGCCGCGGCAACTGCGGCGATGCAAAAAACGCATCTCGCACCGCCTTGGTGCTCCATTCAGTCATCGCGGGCCAATTACGCACCAGAAAATTCGCGCTGATATCGCGTTCCAGATCCCCCTCCTCCCGCAGGCGTTTGATAATCACGGTAAGCATGTCCGCCGCCTGGCTGGAGGTGATCAGTCCCAAATCAATCGTTCGCAATTCCCTGGCTTTGTCCAAGAGCAATACGTTCTTATAACTGCGCCAGACGGTCTCGGTTACGTCGCGTTTGCACCGCCGAATATGCTCATCCAATTGGCGTTGTTGGGCTTCATCCAGGCGTGACAAATCCTGCTCTCTGATATCTTCCCACGCCAGTGCCTTGCGGGCCTCCTCACGCAGCAACTGGGCTGAATCCGCAACCACCCAGATCACCGCACTTTTGAACGTCCGCGCGGATTTACCATATTCCTGCGTCATTGTCATCAGCAAGCGACGTGTGGCATCGCCATCTTCCAGGGTATGATCCAAGCCCATAACCGCCATCGTCAACACCGGTCGATCGGGAATCTGGCCGCTTTTTTCCGGGAAATATATGCGTTCCGCGCCGGCCCCCGCCGCAAAGACTTTCTGTATTTCCGCTTTGATGCGCTCGTCAATTTGCGGCCCCTGAATGCTGGCCCGGCGGTCGGAAAGCAGTTTGTTGAGATTTGGCGACAGGCTGAAACGATAGCGATTCTTGTCGATGGAAAGGTAATAACATGATTGCCCCAATGCTTCCAGCACGGTTTCCACGTTCCCAATATCCAATTCCGGTTCACCCACCGCCAGGCGGATTTCCGGAACCGTCGCCTCGTGCCGGGCCATGCCGCCGTTGGATTCAAAGAAAATGGCTGTCGCCACTTTGGTATGCAGCCGGGCCTTTTTAATTTGCTCATCGGCTTCGCGGTCCAGCCGCTGGGCATGGGAATCCCGCTTCCCGCAAATGTCCGTCGTCACAGCGCCTTCCAATCGCGGCTCACCAAGCTGCTCAAACATGGCGGTGCGAAACAACGATTCATCGAGCGGAGCTGTTCCCAATCCGATCAACGGATCTTTATGGCCACCCTTGTAGCCATCCTGATATGCCCGCGACACCCACAGTGCCAGGAGCCGCAGCACGCCCCGCGTCTGTTGAAATCGCGGAAGTGCCTGCCACTTGCGTTCAAATACCGATAGCACCGTCGGATGAAATGGATAGGCCGCGCGGAACGCTTCCCGCGCATGATCCACCGGAAAATCC
Organism: Phycisphaerae bacterium; assembly: GCA_049977145.1. Classification (GTDB taxonomy): domain Bacteria; phylum Planctomycetota; class Phycisphaerae; order WQYP01; family WQYP01; genus JAMDCX01. The sequence goes on along the minus strand of JBMFGW010000030.1, from coordinate 5,445 downwards.
CCGATCTGGGTCTTATTTTCCAGTACCCATTCCACATATTGGGCGATGGTCTTTTCCGATTCTTTGGTCAGCCCGTTCCATTCAAACAATCGGCGGCGAATAATTTCCGATGCTTCCCCCTCGCTGGACATAATCACAGCCTTGCCCAACCGATCCAGCATTTTCTTGAAGCGGTCATAATCCGATTGATCTTCCGCGTTCATTTCCAATTCTGAGGCCGGTATGGATGCCACCAGCACCGTATTATCCTGCCCGCGCACAGTCTCGGAAAGATTATGGAGAAAATTATATAACTGGCTGGCCAGTCCGCTTTTCCGGTACCGGCTGACAAAATTCATCAGTTCATCCATGAGAATCAGGCACGGCTTGTCTGCGGGAAGCAACCGCCGGATCACATCACCGGATGGTGCGGTAAGTCGCTCATCATGCTCCGCCACGATGGCGAAAGCCTCGGCACCGCCAAGCTGCCAGGCAATTTCACCCCATGGTGTTTTGCGTAAGGGTGTGCCGTCCTTGCCGCCGCGCCCGGAAATGGCGTCAAATTCTGTTCCGACAAAAACAGCGGTAGCCGCCACCGGCACACCGCTTACACCCGCTTTCGCCAAAATGCTGTCCACACCCACCCACGCAGTAGCCTCCGGCCCTCCCCGCGCCAGATGATAAAGCAGCGTGAGCGCATGGGTCTTTCCACCGCCGAACTGCGTGGTCATGTTAAACACCGCGGACGTTTCGGTCTTAATGCCCGAAAGCCGCCGAACTACTTGCGCGGCGAGATCAATGAGGTTTTTGGTCAGATAGGTGCGGCCAAAAAATCGTTGTGGATTCTGATAATCCGCCGGTGCCCGGCCATCACGGACATGATCCAGATGTACCGCAAATTCCGAAGCATCCAACGGCTTGCCGTCGCGCAGGTCTTCACGGGGGATAATGACTTTGTACCAGGGTTGTAAGGCCATAAAACCATCCTACATGGCGCGAATAAAATTCCAGAGGTTATCAAACGCCGAGTCTGCAAAAGGCCAATAACCAGCCTGCGCCGCCTCGCCGACCCGTTTTTCGGGATCATCTTGACCCGCCAGCCAAGCGTGGGCACGAGCCTTGTCAACAGGTGCCGGATATGCGCCATTTTGCTTAAGGCAATCCAGATAAGATTCGACACATGCGGTCTGGGCTCTGCCCTTTACGGACCGCATGCAAAGTGTCTCCAGCATTCCGTTGTTTTTGCCATCTGGCATGATAAATACGCCGACGCGCAGTACGCCCGTCGTGAATTGCCCATGTTCTCGGGGAACGGGCAGCTTATGGTGCATAAGCGAATCGCGAACAGATTGAAATGCGCTCGCGAAGCTATCATCCGCATCGCGGATAACAGCCAGAGAAGTTACACCCGGAAAGTTGGCATCTCGCTTTAAACTCGCAAGGTTCTCGCGCAACCGCGTTTTGCCCGCAATGGGTAGTACTTGAATATCATCGACGTGGGTATGTTTTTCCAGGGCCGCGGAAAAGAACAATTCCTCGTCCTTACCCTCAACCAACAGCAGCTTGGTTTGGGTGATCTTAACTTTTGCCCCCGACAATCGGGCGGCCAATGGTTTTCCACCGGCATCACTGGTCACGACCGCACCTCAAAGTTCGATTCCAGCACCGAATCAATCGCCTCGGCATCGTAGCTGGTTACTTCGTGGCCGACTTCGCTCGCATCAATGCGGAACAATCCGGGCCGCCGGGATTCGCCACGCAGACATTCCAAGGCGGAGCGGATCATTTCATCATTATGAGTCGTGGCAAAAACCTGCACGTTAAACCGTTCGCATTGCTCAGCCAGGAACATCCAAAGTTGAGCCATCACCGAATGGTGCAGGCCGTTATCGATCTCGTCGATGAGCAATACGCCATCTCTCACTGACGCCAGCTTCACGGCGATGGTAAATAACCGAAAGAGGCCTTCTCCCGCGACGGTCAGCGGGAGCAGTGAATCCAGTCCAATATCCAAATAGATCGCGGAAGCCGACGCCTCCGGAAGCACCTCGACCCGGCTGATCCGCGGATCAATAAACTTAAGCGCCGCTAAAACATCGCTTTCCCGCTTGGCCTTCACCAAGTTGCCGAAATTTCCGGCAATTTCCGGAATCACCGGCCAAGAGACACGCGCAGAGAGTAATTCCGTCGTAATGGGCTGGGGATCCGGAAGATGTGGGGTAAGAACAAAAGATCGGGTGCGCGGTTCGATTACCGCCGTGTTTTCCACCGGCTTGCCATTGTCAATGCGCTCACTGAATCGGATTTCCCCGATGGTGAAATCGTTGGACACTCTGGCAATTGTTACCACGGGTGGAAAATTAGGATCTTCCGGCATTGGCAGATTGTCTGAACGGACGGCCTTGATCTGCAACGATCTGGTGTGCCCGGACCATTCCCCGGATAAGTCGATAGGTTGGCGGGGGTCGGATTTGCCAAACAGCGGCTTCCATATCGCATCCGCATTTTGCGTGAACTGTCCCCGCATCTGGGCCACCGCCGCCGCAATGTTCGGGTTGCTTGCCCCACCCAGCAGCAGCAGCCCTTCCAGTACCGTGGTTTTGCCGGAGTTGTTGCGGCCAACGAACAGATTAAATCGCCGCAGTCCTTTGATTTGAAGCGCATTAAATCCTCGCAAATTGTTCAGGGAAAGGCTCGAATACATATTCCATCTCCTGAATTCCGTTATTGCCGATTCGCCGACACCGGGCGTAGATTCTACACCGTTTCACGGCCTGTGTAACCGCAGTGAGAATCGCGCGGCGTACATTGTTAACCTTTCCACGAATACCGCGCCGGGTGAAAAGAATCACCTGGTAAACATTCTCTCAAACCGCCGGTATTCCCGGCACGCGGCGGCCAGTGAGGATGGCATATTCGGGTCAGGCCTGCCGCCTTGGCAAATTGCCACCAACCTGTCTACATCTTTTGCGGCGTCGCTTTCTTCACTGTAACGACGGCAAGTGGAGTGATTCTCATCGGAGTCTTCGCCCCGAAGGTATGCAAGCCAGTTCTCAATTTGCCACTTCGGAACCATGAAGAAGACCGGTTCATCAATTCCCGGTGGCTCAATTGAATTCCGCTGGCATTCTTGTCGCAGCGTGTCGATCCGCTCGGCCACGGTTTTATTGTCCGCATCCGTTATCACGATTAGGGTTCTGCGCTCCCCCGGATACCGACGGATTAGACCCAATTCCCTCGGAAAATTCTCACGCACATACTGCTCTCCGGAGCCGTCGTCCGTTTTGGAAATTCTTGGATTCCCGGTGGTCCACCCACGCTTTCTTAAGAAGCGCCGGATGAAATAGGCCTGCTGCTCATCTTCACATAAAACTACGAATTGGTTCGCCATCTTAATCCACCAACCCCCTCGCCACCGCTTCCGCAGTAGAAATGCCGGCGATGGTCCGATTCGGTTGATATTCCACACGCGTCGCCCCGTGGTTCTTACGCGACAACCAAATCCCTTTGGACTGCGCCATATAGTTGATGATTTCCGGGTTGTGGGAAATTAAGACCAACTGCTCAATATTCTCACCGGCTGCGTCCAGCGCGGCCGTCAACCACGGCTGAACTTGATGCAATCCAACGAAATTGTCCGGCTCGTCGATGAACAGTGACCACTTTTCGCCAGCCATTCCATAGAGCAGGGTGTATAGAATCAGCAATACCCGTTGCCCGTCCGAGAGTTCGTCCAATCCATAGACCGCTTCCTTTGCATCGGGTTCCTCAGGCTTGAAACTCACCGTCATAATTGCGGGTGCCTCCGGGGACCCGCGTATGGAAAAACTGGAAAAGCCTGAAAGCACATCCTTTAGTCGGTCAAAGAGTTGGTGCTGTCGACCAATATCCTGGCGCGATATGAAACGGTACCACGAGACAAAGTTACTCCCGGTGTATTCGAGCGAATCATCCTCTGATCGGCTTTCCGCACTTAATCCAATTGGATTCGGCTGGATAATGAGGACTGCTTGCAGATCCTTCTTGAATCGCGTGAGTTTTATATTATCGTGCCGATCGTTGACCACCGACAACCCGGATTTTTCCGGACCGAATGGAAAGGATGGCCCCTTTGTAAAATAGTCATTGTATAACTGCACCATTCCATCGACGAACGAGAAGATGGGCTTGCCGTCAAGTTGCAGACTTTCCTGCGTTATCCTGGCGCGGTGCCTGGCCCGATCATGCTGAACTTGCACCCGGTAATGGAACGCTCCAACTTCATTTCTCAGGTCCAACTCGAATACTTGGTCCGGCCGGGTGTCCCATCGCGTCATTTCACGGGTTGGAAAACAGGACAGCACGCTGTAATTGCCGGAGATAAGCCGTTGCAGCTTCGAGACCACCGCAAAAACACTGCTCTTGCCCGATCCATTGCCGCCGAGAAGCAAATTCGTGCGGCCCAGCTTGACCTCCTCATTCACCAGCGTCCGGAAATTGTCAATATAAAGGCGTTCAATCATCAGTAAACTCCGATTTAGCCGCACCTTATTATACACGCCCCGGCGATTGCCCGCCTTACGGCATCTTAGGTGTGGGATCCCCGCTGCACCCAGCGGTGATCCCAAAGCGGATTCATAACCCCAACCCCTTCTTACGCGCCAATACGCCGTCCACCCACCTTTTTTCATCGGTCCCCACAGGATAAAGCGCCGACAGCGATTGGGCCAGTTTCCAGAATTTCCCGTCCCGCCCGGCTCCTTCTTCCACCAGAAAGCGCTTGACCGCTTCGCCGCGCCCGGCGGCAAATAAAATCATGCTCTGATGCACGCGATCCAACACGGTATTTCCCAGCTTCGGCACGCTTTTATCACCCCAGCCGCCATCTTCATTCTCCAGTTCATCAATGCTGGCAAACAAATTGGCCTGTCGGGCTTTTTTTCTTGCCTTCTGCGGCACCTGCGTCTCATCCTTGCCAAAGAGTACCCGCGTGCGTTCCGCCACAGCCAGCAGCCGGGCCTTATCCCCTTTAACCTCCACCACATCGGCCATTTGTTCCAGATTGGCCCCCAACCCCTGCGCGATTTTCCGCGCCGCATCATATTCCAGCGTATAGCCGGTCTTACCCGCCACCGCCTTGCCGGTCCCATCCTCGCCGTCGTCATCAGCATCGCCTTCCCCAGCACCCCGTTCCCCGTCAGGCTGATCGTTGATCGTTGATCGTTGTTCGTTGTTAACTCCCATCGTCCAAAGCCATATCGCCGTGAGCCGCGCATCGGCTTCCAGCGCTCCCGCATCCGCCCCGCTGAATACCAGCCGCAATGCCTCCTGCGCCACCGCCGCCCAGACATGCTCCAGATATTCGCGCAGCGTGACTTTTTCCCCATTGGCCTTTTCCACGCGGCTATAGCGTGAAAAAATTTCCAGCGCCGGGCCAAGGCACGCGAAAATGGCGTCCGCACCCACCACGCCCTCCGCCTCCAGCCG
>JBMFGW010000029.1:0-35345 GCA_049977145.1 Phycisphaerae bacterium | reverse complement strand
CTTTGATCAGTGAAAAGGACTTCTAACTGCTGGCGGCTTCGCCTGAAAGTAGAAAATAGAAAGTAGACCGCAGGTGGATCTTCCAGCAAGCGCCAGCAACTCTTTTGTTCCAGCCCTGTTTGCTCTACTATTCAACTCTCTACTTTTCGCCTGCTCTCGGCGGCAGCCGCCGCAGCCGCCCAAAACAACTTGGCCCACTTGGCCTCCTTGAACCAAATCCGCTGCTATCAAGGCTTTTCTCAACTTGCCGAACTTGGCCCCCTTGCCTCCCCAACTTGGCCCACTTGGCCCCTTGAAATTCCTAAACCCGAATATAATTCAAGAATCCGGCCCAGTGCCCTGCGGTGAATAAAGAACCGTATCCGGAATAACTTCCCCAATACCGGATAGGCCGGAATCCCGATGCCTGGAAAACTCAACGCCCTATTTCACATAGCCGCCGGCTTGCCGGTGGTGGTATATCCATCGGAATGGGCTATTCGATTTCCGCCTCGGCATACCGCCATTACTTGGAACGGCTCCCAGCCCCGCACAACTTCTGGCACCGCCCCGGAGGCCACGGACCTCATGCCACTTTCCATGAGATTTCCAAAGTTGCCCCCTCCTGCATCCGCAGTGGGCGTTTGAAAGTAATCACGGCACGGTTATTAACCACGGCACCCGTGGCTGCAACGATAACACGGTTATATGTAACAAGCAGGTTGGCCAGCGGCAAAGTTCCTTCGGCTGGCGATAGGCCAATGGTAAACTCGGATAAAGCGAGTTTTCCGGCCCGATGCACCACGCGATGAATGCGCCGGCCACCGGTGCTTTGCGCAAAGTATTCACCCCATCCGGCGGCGGTGCAAAATAGCGAGCGATGATTGGTTTCGGAAATGCGCGGCGTAAATCCCAATGATCGACGGATGGCATCCCATCGGAATCCCTGCAAGCCTAGCAACACCGTCCAGACACTTAACGGGCGGAAATAATGTTCACCGCATTCGATATGATCCCAGGGCGCCCGCCGATGAACGTACCGATTGTAAACATCTGTGGTCACGGTAAGGGCAAGATCGGTACGGTCCAGATAGGCCAGTGACGATGCAAACATATATTCAATTCCGGACCATGGTCCACTCCATTGTCCTTCACCTTCCGGCGTTCCGCCGTGCGGCCAGAATCCGTTGATGTAGGCAATGCCATCATCCGGATTCACATAAGGCATACCGGCACGGGTTTTTTGGCGGCAATAGTGAAAAGCGGCTTCGTTATGTAGTTTAACATGCTCACGCGGGAGAATATCGCCCAGGTCACACATATCCGCAAACCACTGCCCTACCGTACCAGCCAGAAGTATGCCGGTGTTTTGTGTGCCGGTCTGAATGTCGCGGGCCATCTGATAATAATGCCCATTCCATAATTCGGATTCAAAGCTCTTTTTACCTTTTTCCAGCCAGAGACTGTAATCGGCTTCGGTTTTGCCGTCACCCAACACCCGCGCCATGCGAATGCCCGCCGCCAACCCGGCCAAAAAGATGCTCGAAACATAAGAAGTTGTGCCGTTCATGGGCCAGCCGTCAAATGTGCTGTCCGGACCGTGATCGTCGGGGAGAAAATCTTTATCCTTATCCGTGCGCTGGTCATACGCCATGGCCTTGGTAATCACAGGCCACATTTCACGCAGATAGCCGTGGTCACCGGACCAGAGGTAATCGCGGTACACCATCAGCGCAAAGGCCGGCATGAGGTCAATTTTGAACCAGGCATCGGGATGCTCAAGTGTCCCCGGGAATAAATGTGGCATCTCGCCATCGGGCTTTTGATGGCGGGCGCTAAGCCGCATGGAAGTTTTTTGCTGATGCGGAAAAAGCAGCGCAATGGGATTGGATCCATAAAATGCGACATCCAAGGTCTGCAGTCCACAACACCCCATACCCTCCCACACGGCAAAAGTGCCATCTTTGACCCACCATGTTTCTTTATTGAGCGTGGTAATCTGGGCGTTAATGGCATCTTTTACTTTCGGCGGCATCGTGCCGGCGTAGAGCGCGTCCTGAAAACTCGCTGTTCGTTGAAAAAGATCCACATGGCGCGCAGCCATTTCCCGGGCAACCTCCAGAGAGTTACGGAACCAGCGGTTGTAAATATGGCCCAGAAAATTGGCGTTTTGGGAATAATCGTATTGATTGGGAAAATACCAGGCCAGCACAAAGGTTACTTGTTGTTTTGCACCCGGAGCCAGATCCACAGTGGCAGCCAGCGCCGCATTACGCGTGTTTTCCGGTGCCACTTCCTGTTGTAACAGCGTGCCATGTTTTTCAAACTCAGACCAGAACGCGGTCACATTGCGCCATTGTGTGGCGGCCTGCGCCGTAGGCGTAAGAATTCCCAGCGTCATGTCGCCACTGGAGGCGTCAAAGGAATCCACGCCATAACCCGGTATGAATGTGGTATGGGCCAGGTGTGCCAGTAGGCCTGCATAAAACATCGGCACTTGTGTCCACTGTGGCGACGGCCAACCGCCGCTGACGGAAGTGGCCCACACCGCAGTGCGGCCCGCACCATAGCGTCCGGTAATCAACAAGGGAGAACCATCATCGGTTTTCAGCAGTACCGTCGCGCCGGATTTCAACCCGGCGATCCGGTTGTAGCCGCCAATGCTTTCAACCTGTGGCATACCCAGAACAAAATCAGCTTTTGTAGCAATATCAATCGGTGTGGATTGGCTGACCGTATCCACCGAATCACAGAATTTCACGGGCAGAGCCTGTTCAATGGCCGTGCCGTTCATGTGGGCCCAGCGATTGCCGCCGTTACCGTAAAAAGCATCCCATCCCCCCGTGGCTAACAGACCGACGCCCTGATGCACCGCATCACGAATGATGGCCATATTGGTATCGCCGAGTGCGGTGCTGGCATGGGGAATTTCCCCCAACCAGATCACATCATAATGTTTGGCCAGTTCATGCGCTGTCGAAAAGGGCAGCGTAATGGGAGAATTATTGACATTCACACTGGTATCCAGCGTTAAATTTTTCGCATTGCCAAGGACTTCCTTGACCCGGGATGGTATGGATTCCAACAACACCAGCACCCGCACCGGTTTGTTCATTACCGAAGGGTGCGAATCAATGCGCGCATCCATGTGAATGGCGGTCATGGCCGCCCCGCGTTCCAGCCGATTTTGTGTGCCGGTCCAACCATTATTCAAGGCGACGCCATTGCGTATGCTGCCCAGTACGGTGGCCTGTACCCGTTCGGCGGAATGATTGGTCAACTCAAAAGTAAAAACCGCGGCGGGCAGGCCGGATTCACGCGGCTGATGCGGAATCAGCGGCGACCATGCCGTCAGCGCTACATCCACCGGCAAAGCAGGTTCATCATAGCGCAGGCGGGCAATGGGAGCACGGCCTTCGTATGTGATATTCTTGACCGGCAACCCCGGATTGGAGGTATGGCGAATGGTTTCCAGCCGCCGGGTAACGGCAGGTTTGCCATTTTCCCTGGCACGAACCGCAAAAAACGTTTCTGGCAAAACCAGCCTCTGCGCCCAATTATTAAAAATCTGCCATTCGTACATGCCACCATCGGCCCGCAACTCAAAGGTTCCGGCCCCCATGCCGCCCAATGCTATTCCCGAGGCCATCGGCGGATGAAATACGATCACTTTGCCATCCGGTCCGCGCAGTGGAACACCAATTTCCTCGGCATGAGCTAAAGCGGTGGCGCTCATGGGCGGCGTGAGCATCATGGCCGCCGAAGCCCCTGTCAATACTTTCAGAAAGTTACGCCGCGAGACACTGGTAGCAACTGCATCGGATTTTGAATTGGGCATGGCGGGGATCACCTTTTAATAAGAGATCAGAAGGCACAGCCTTCTTAAACGTTCACAACCTTCCGGTCGGCCAGACTCACCACGAGCCTAACTGGATATAAAAGTATACCCGCCAGCCGATAACCGCAAATCAACTCGCCAAAAAAGGCGACCGTTCACGGCTAAAAACAGACAACATAGATTGAAAGCAAGTTATACTATAGGACTAATACGTAGAAAACAGGCTAAAATGGGCTTGCATCGCTAAAAACATTGGTTATTTAACCAGTTGCGCCACTTTTTCCGCGCACGGTTACATGCCACAAGCAGTTTGTCGCGACGGTGCCCCGTGGTGTAACAGGTGTTGCCGGAATGCCGCCGATATGCTCCAATACGCATTTGGCCGGGCGGCGAAAGGGTTATCCGATATGGATCGTGCGGAAATAGCTTCCAGTGTCGCAAGCGTGGTGGTAAAAATAGGTACGCAGGCGCTGACCGGTAAAAATGGCGCACTGGAACAGGCTGTTATCACCGCGCTGGCCGATGATTTGGCCCGTCTGCGGAAAGAACGCCGCATTGCCATCACCCTGGTATCCAGCGGCGCCATTGGCGCGGGCATGACGGAAATGGGACTTTCCAGTCGTCCCAAAGATTTACCGATGCTGCAGGCCGCCGCCGCGGTGGGGCAGAGTTTGCTGATGAATCATTTTGCGGCTGCGTTAAGACCGCACCACTTACACGCCGGGCAGATACTCGTAACGCGGCAGGATTTTGAACATCGGCAGCGCTATCTGAATCTGCGTGACTGCATTCAGGCGTTGCAGCGCTCGAACTGCGTACCGATTATCAATGAAAACGACGCGGTGGCGGTGGAGGAAATCCGTTTTGGAGATAATGATCTCATCGCGGCGCACATTACCAATCTATTGCGGGCGGATTTGCTGATTTTGTTGTCGGTAGTGGATGGATTACTCAATGCGCATGGTATCGTGCAGTCGGTGGTGACCGGTATGGAGGAATCCGTGACCGCGCTGGTACGGCCGGAAACATCCGCACGCGGCAGCGGCGGCATGGGCGGTAAACTTGTGGCGGCGGGTACGGTGCATACCGCCGGAGAGCCGGTAATCATTGCGAACGGTAAAACTCCCCGGATCGTTTCGCGGCTGCTGGCGGGAGAGGAATTGGGCACGCTGATCCTGCCGGGATCCCGGAGATTATCAGCCCGCAGCCGCTGGATAGGCCTTAGCGCCAAAACGCGTGGCGCGGTGGTGGTGGATGATGGCGCGGTGCGGGCCTTGCAGCGTAACAAATCTCTTCTGGCCGGCGGCATTACCGCTGTAAGCGGGGACTTTTCGCGTGGCGATGCGGTGATGGTGGTGGATGCCGCCGGCGCGGTGATCGCCCGTGGCTTAAGCAATTACAGCCGGGAGGAAGTGGAAAAAATTAAAGGGCGTAAATCGCGTGAATTTGCGGCACTGTTGGGCCTCAATACGTGGTATGAAGAGGTGATTCATCGGGATGACCTGGTTTTGACGCAAGCCTCTGCGACCGCGCGATCATCCCTTAAATAAAGGAATCGTGACATGAATGCTCAACGTCCGGAATCGAGTATGAAACTGGCTTTTTCCACCAACGCTTTTACGCGTATGAGTCTGGCCAAGGCGATTAAAGAAATTGCGATCGCCGGTTATAGCGGAGTGGAGATTCTGGCGGATAAACCGCACTGGTATCCGGATCATTTTTCCCGATCGCAAGCGCTGGTAATCCGCCGCCAATTGGAAAAGAGTAATTTGCGGGTCAGTAACATTAATGCCAACTGCACCTTTGGGTTCTGGAAGGATGCCCCGCCGGAGCCATTTTTTGAGCCATCCCTGATTTCACCGCAACGGGCATTGCGGGCGGCGCGCAAGCAAATGATTTTCAACGCGCTGCAGTTCGCGCACGCTCTGGGTGCTGATAATATCAGCATCACCAGCGGCAAATTGCTTCCGACCATGCCACCGGAAAAAGCCCGGCCCGTGCTGATGGAGGCTCTGAAGGAGATTTTGGAAAAGGCGGAACAGCTCAATATCCGGGTGGGAATAGAATGTGAACCCATGTTATTTATTGAATGGGCTGCGGAATTAAGGGAGCTTATCGATGACGTGAACAGCCCGCTGCTGGGAGCCAATCTCGATATTGGCCATGCGGTGGTACAGGGAGAGCCAATTGCGAAAATACTCAAGCTGCTGCAAGGGCGGATTTGGAATTGTCATATTGAGGACATTGCAGGCCGCAAACATTATCATCTTATCCCCGGCGAAGGCACACTGAACTGGCATGCCTTGAAAAAAGCACTGATGGCGATCAATTATGACCGTTTTCTGACGGTGGAGCTATACACCTGTGTGGACCAACCTGTCGCCGCCGCGCAAAAAAGCATAGCTTTTCTCAAGCGGTTATACATGCCCGTACCAGAATAACTTCCCGATTTGCGTTGCCACCGAATACGGCCGCATCCCTGTGGCCGAGCCGGGAACTATATAACGTACAACACTACGGTTACGGCGAGCCGATGCGGTATTGGAAATTTATTTCGGCGGCGCCTGCTCCCCCCCGCCTCATCACCCCTTCCTTTTGCGCAGCTCCGCCAGTCGCAGCCGGGCATCCCGGAAGGCAATATCCCACTGGGCGATGTGGCTGTAAATTGTTTCTGCGTCGTCCAGTTGTCCGGCGGCCTCCAGAGACCGTCCCAACCAGTAGTTAATTTCCTTACTCTTGGTGTCGCCGGTCTCGGCAAGCTCATAACTCTCCACCGCGCGGCGCAGGGTGTCCACCGCTTCCTGGGTCATCGACTGTTCGAGGAATGACCGGCCCAGCAGATGCAGGGCATCGGTGCGGCACCGCGGATTGTTCTGGGCCTGCTGTAAAACGCCAATGGCTTCTTCATAACGCTGCGAACGGAACAACCGGTATCCATACTCAAAGAGGATTTGCAGGTCGGAGGGATAATTCTTCACCCGATCGGCGTATTCGTCCAATTCAAATTTAAGCCGGTCCCGCTCAAAATCAGCGAGTTGCTGCGCCAATTTCGGATCGTCGGGGTTGGCACGGGCCTTTTCGAGCAACGCCCGGTGTTGCCGTCGCAGTTGTTTGATGCGCACATCGCCGATCCAGACTTTGTAGCGGTAAATTTTGGTCTGGAGATAAGCCTTTTCCAGAACTTCGATGGCGGTCTTTTCACTATCTTGCGTCTCGGCATCCACCAACGCTTTGACATACTTGGTGAGCAATTGCGGATCCGTGGGATTTTTCTCCCAGGCTTCCCGGGTTTCGCGGATGAGTTTATTTTTGTATTCCTCGGATTTGCTGATATTTTCTTTCTGCAGCAAGTCATTGGTCATTTCTTTATCACGTAGGGATTCCTTGAAATCAGGCACCGATTCATACCGGCCCTTTAACAGGGTTTCCCGCGTACCAAGTTCTTTTACGCGGGCCGTAAGCTCCGGATCGGCGGGCGATAATTCCAGCGCCGCCGTTACCGCTTCGCCGGCTTTTGCAAATTCCTTAAAGCCCTCATAAATATCCGCCAATTGTAGATAAAGTTTACCATCCGGTTTCTTTTGCGTACGGTTGGCCTGCATGACAAAGGGGCCGAACCACAAGACCATATCCTTATAACCCGCCGCCGTGGCCTGCCGCAGCATAGTCATCATCAAATTAATATTGCCAGGATCCTTGGCCAAGGCCCATTCCGCATTGAGCATCAGCTCCTTGGGGGTTTTGCCTTTGAAATAAGGCTTGGCTCCTAACAGCCCGCCGACGATACCACCCGCCGGTTTTCCACCCTTGATTTTTCGCCGCAGCGCAATGTCCCGTAACATCTCATGTTCCGCCATATTGGTCGGTTCGCGCAACAATCCTTGAATAAACATATCAATGGCATAATCATAGTTTCCCGTGTCCGCCACGGTGTGCGCCCGGGTGAAATAGGCCTGTCCCTTACCAGGACCTTCCGTAACGCTGCTTTCAGATGTTTCCGCTTCAGCCATGTATCACATTCTCATTAATACTTATCGTCAATCGCTTCCATCACGATGCAGAAACCTGCCACCTTATCAGTCGCTACAAGCAAAAATCATACTTAGGACCGAATCACCAAGTCTAGCGTAGCAACCTTCCATCCTTTGACCGTACCAGAAGTACCTGTTATGTCAAGGCTGGCGGCACCTGTAGTGGGGCCTGACGCTTGGAACTGACCAACGACCATAAGCACACGATCCCGGCAGCGGCCAGAATGCACACCAACGGCATCACAGGTACGCGATAGCGTACGCTGCCGAGGAAAATCGCGTGCATCGCGGTTAGGTATCCAATCGGTATGAGCAATACGCCAAGCAGGTGGATGGACTGGCGTCGCCGGATCAACCAGCCCAATCCGATCAGAGAGAGAATAAATTCCGATGAATACCAAAGCGTCAGAATGGCGTTAATCCACTGCTTGCGGAAACCTTTCGCGTGCAGCCATGGGGACCAAGTACGGCCAATTTTGATAAAGGCCAGTCGTATAATCCGCCACGGATGCTGTGTAATACACGTAAAAGCACGGTGGGTCCAGACCAGGTCGCGCCGACTTTCAGACAGCCGCATGAAGGCTGGGGGGCGCACAATGTCGGATTGGCGCGGTCCTCCGGTGGCGCCATGATATACCGATTCGTATAAGCTGATTCCCTGTAACGTGGAAAAGCGGAAAAAATCGGCGTGAAATAGCTCCCAGTTTCGTACCCACCATGGCAGCAGACAAAGGAACACCACCGCTACGGAAAATAGCACGCGTGCCAGTCGCGCTAAAATGGGGCGAAGCCGACCCCATCCGAGATAAAATGCCAGTAGCGGAAAAATACCCAGGGATATTTCCGCGCGAACGTAGATAGCCGCCGCAAAGAGCAGCGAAAAATATAGCCAGCGCCATAGTGATGAATCATGTTGGCACAATTGGAGAAAAATAAGCAGCGACCAGAGAAAAAGCATCGTAAAAAGGGTTTCGCTAAGATAGGAGGCTGCAAAGCCGATCAGCAGCGGATCAAAAGCCACCAGCGCGGCAGCAAATAACGCCGCTGGATCGGATATCCGCCGGGCGATACTCCATGTCAAATAAACCGTCACGGCTCCCAGCACCGCCTGTGCAATAATAATTCCGACCAACCGCCCTCCGTCCGCCGCCAAAATGAGCGCCAGAAAAATGGGATACCCTGGCAGACGTTTGGCATACATCCCGGTAACGATATAACTTTGCCCACGGTCAATACGCCGGGCAAGGTGCAGATAATCAACGGAATCGGGCAGTGTCAGCGGGTGGACCAGGCCAACCGCCAACCTAATGGCGAACGCTGTGACTATCAGGGCCATAAGCCAGCGGACGTATTTAAGCGGTGATGCTGAATCGTTCATAAGCTCTTGTAAGCGTTAAGCGCCAAGCCATGCCGCCAGCAGATCGCGTGCGGCGTGTAAATCCGAGCGATGGACCATTTCCGTAACGGTATGGATATACCGGGTGGGAATGCTCAACGTGATGGTGCGATAACCAGTGCGACTGCGTTGCATGGCGCCGGCATCCGTGCCCCCCAGAGGCAGCAGCTCCAACTGGTAATTAATTTTGTCTTTTTTTGCCGCCTGTACAAATTCATCCACCAAGGAGCGATCACTGATGGATGCCCCATCCATCACCTTAATGCCCACACCCCGGCCCGCGTATGTAATGGCCTGGTCATCCGGAATACCCGGTGTATCGCAGGCCAGTGTGGTATCCAGCGCAATGGCGATGTCCGGCTCCAAACCGAACGTGGCCGGGCCGGCACCGCGTAATCCGACTTCCTCCTGCACGGTAAAGACCACATAAATATCATAAGCTGATTTTTTCAGGCGCTGGATCGCCCGTACCGCCGTCCATACCGCCGCGCGGTTGTCCAGGGCCTGGCCGCAGACAAAATCTCCAATGGGTGAAAACTCCCGCACCAGTGTTACCGGATCGCCCACCCGCACCAATTCCTTTACTTTTTTTCCCGGCAACCCCACATCCACCATGAAATCGCTAATCAGAAATTGCTTTTTGCGGTCCTCTTCCGAGGCGATATGGATGGGTTTCCCTGCCGGGTTCATCACCCCCGGTAAATCCTTCCGCCCCTGCACCAACACTCGATTGGCGGATAAATTCCTGGTATCAAAACCGCCCACGTTATGCACGCGGATAAACCCCTTGTCATCCACATGGCGCACATAAAAACCAATTTGATCCATGTGGGCCGCGATCATCACTTTCGGCGCGGGCCGGGTGGAGGAAGGTTTCGTGGAGCGCTTAAGGCAGATTAGACTACCGAGTGTATCCACGCGCACTTCATCAAACAACCCCGAAATTTCCCGCTTGATAACTTCACGCACCAGTTCTTCCCGCCCCGGAACCCCCGGCGTTTCACTAAGCAGTTTCAGAAATTCCATAATACCAACTCCATATCATCAATCCCGGCACACGCCATGGTACGCCGCATCCGACCATGAATTATCGGCGTTGGACCACGCTTGGCAAGCGACGGTAGGACCGGCAACATTTTCCGGCGGGGCCGATTGCGGCTAATATACACAGTGGCGGCGGGCCGGCGCTTATGTGAATAATGGAGTAAAAGCGACGATGCGTTTGATTCTATACGGCGATTCCATGACCGAGTATCTGCATCAACCCCCGCGCGTCTTGGCCGAGCACCTCCAGCAATTGCAGCCGAGCGTATCCTATGAGTTTTTCAATTGGGCGGTCGGCGGGACGCGGGCAGAACTGGTTTTATACCGACTAATGTATGAATTCTGGCATGGCCGCGCGCGTATGTTGCCGTTAACGCAAAGCCGCCCCGATATTCTGGTGATGGAATCTTGTGCGTTTAATAACGCCACTGACCGGGAGGAGGGGCTTGCCAACTTTCATCATATCTGGGATCAAATTCTGGCGGTGTGTCGACGCCATGCGCCGCAGGCCCGAATCATTATGTATTTAACCATTGCCGGCTGTCCCATTGTTCCTGAGGAAAAGGCCAATCGTCTCTTTTTCCGCGCCGCGCCGGAAGTGTTCACATATCGCCATAAATGGCGCGAGATCTATCAGCAGGCGTTCGTGCAATGGGTTCAAGATAATGGCATAGAATTTGTAAATGTGCGGGAAGAGGTCCTCCGGCGCGAATCACAAGGTGTGCCGCGGACCCATTGGATTTCCGCCGATGGCGTGCATCCAAATCCGGAAGGCGTTGCTTTAATATCAGAACTCATCGCACATGGCGTTGCCGCAGCTGGGGAAAGACCGCTATGAATCCGACCAATTACCAGCCA
The DNA here is from genome assembly GCA_049977145.1 of Phycisphaerae bacterium. GTDB lineage: Bacteria > Planctomycetota > Phycisphaerae > WQYP01 > WQYP01 > JAMDCX01. The sequence goes on along the minus strand of JBMFGW010000029.1, from coordinate 24,199 downwards.
TCGGCAGTGCCAACCGCGGGCCGGACGGCCCGCCATAATCGTATTCTGTTGACTATTGCGTTATTTAAGTTTTTCAAAGCTGCGGCCATGATAGCCGCAGGTATTCTGGCTCTTACCTATGAACATGCGGATTTGACCAAAATCGCGATGCACTGGGTGAATAAATTCCGGCTTGATCCGGATAATGTATATGTGGATTGGGTATTGGACCATGCCCGGCTTATCCATGCGCAACAGTTGGGAATTGTCGCCGTAGGTGCCTTTGTGTATGCGGTACTTTTTCTGGTGGAAGGCATCGGTCTATATCGGGAGAAAGCCTGGGGCGAATATCTGGTGATCGTGGAGGTATGCCTGCTCATGCCGGTGGAAAGTTTTGGAATTTATGAAAAACCGGATATTTTGCGGATTGGCTTGTTGATCGCAAATATTTTTATTCTTGTCTACCTGCTGTACCTGCGGATCAAAACCATCCGCCGCAAGCGACGCGAAAAGATGGTTCCGGCCGCATAACCAGCTACGACAGTTGGGGTGGGGGCACGTATCCTTGGCGTATCAGGCGAACTAGTTACAATAGTTGGTATTCATCTCCCGCCGACGAGCGCGGGTCATTATTATTTGGGAGCTGGCATGATTCTTGCGGTCATTCGTATCTTGTTTATTTCGCTGGTGGCGGCCGTGGCTTTGGCCTTTCTTTCATCCACGGTGGCCGCCGGGAACGCGGCGTATACCATGATGGTGACTTCGGTGGTGACCGCCATCGCCGTGATTATGCTGGATTTTTTAATCAAGCGGAAAAATCTGGCGGCCATGTCGGGACTGTTCTTCGGGATACTCGTGGGCATACTCGTGGCCTTGGCGTTGGATTATCTGCTTAGTGAGGTGTTGCAGATTTTTTTCGTCCCCGCGGAATTGCGCAGTGAACAACCGCTTATTACCGGCATTAAATTGCTGCTGGGACTGATTACCTGCTATCTGTCGGTTTCGCTGATCCTGCAAACCCGTGATGATTTCCGTTTTGTCATTCCGTATGTGGAATTCACCCGTGGTAAACGCGGAACTCGGCCCTTTCTTCTTGATACCAGCGCTATTATTGACGGGCGAATTGCGGATCTCGCGGCGACGGGAATTTTTGAAAGCCGGATCATTGTTCCGCGGTTTGTGATCAATGAACTTCAAGCGGTCGCGGACTCACAGGATAAACTTAAACGCGGTCGGGGGCGGCGCGGTTTGGATGTGTTGCATCGCCTGCAAACCTTGCCGAATGTGGAGGTCCACATCTGGAATGGTACACTTGTGGACACTAATCTCGTAGGCGTAGATCAGAAACTCGTATCCTTGGCCAAGCAGGAAAATGGCCGCATCGTCACTAATGATTTTAACCTCAATAAAGTCGCGGCAGTGCACGGAGTACAAGTGCTGAATCTACATGAGCTGGCCAATGCCATTAAGCCCACGGCGCTGCCCGGTGAGACCATGCGTCTGCATATTATTAAAATTGGTGAAGCGGCGCAGCAGGGGGTAGGTTATCTGGATGACGGAACCATGGTGGTGGTGGAGGGAGCGCGGGAACACGTGGGGCGGGAAGTGCCGGTTCTCATCACCAATACCGTTCAGACCTCGGCCGGGCGGATGATATTCGGGCGCTTGGACACTTCCATCGCCGCTGGACCTGGTACCATGGCGGCGGCGGTAACGGGAACAGGGCAGAGTTAAGCACACAACGGAAACCGGTAATCAGGAGGAACCGCTATTCAAACCGATCTGTACATCGGCACGCGATTCATTGATAATCCGCCATTTTCCTTTGGTCATATTTCCGCTGATCACGGCCTGTTGAACATTCGGTCCAAGGGCTATTTGCCGCGAAGCCTGACGGAATTCGCACCCATGGACCAACAAGTTACCGTCCTGGGCCGCCAACGCCGGGAGGTCCTGATCCCACTGGCAAAATGTGCAATCACCAAATCCGAGCGTACTGGCGGATTCCAGCTTGGAGATTTGTCGACAAGGCCCCCAGAAGGAGCAATTGACGAAACGCACCGGTCCCCGGTTGGGCGATTTAACCAATACCTGTATGGGATCAACCTCGCCACCGAGCTTCAGATAATCAAAGGATACAAATTCGCCATTGGTAATCAGCAAGCCTGGATCCTGAGATTGTTCAACCAAGCAGGCGTGCCACGAGGCGTCCGCCCCAATTCCAAGAAAGTTGCCATTGCAGGCCCCAGTTTTCCCTTCCATAAACCGGTAGCCCGCGTGGTAGCCGAAAGAAAATGTATTCAACACATATTCCCAATCCGTGCGGCCAAAAACAAATGATTCACCATGGCGATACATGAACTCCAGCACGGGGCGGCTGTTGTGCCACCACGGATTAAAGTGGACATCTTCAATGCGGCCAATGTCATAGACCTCATCCACGAAGATGCCCGTTTTCAAGGGTTGACCGGTCACATTACGAATCAGATGCCGATGTGCCCGCACCGCCTTGATGCCGCGCCAGGGATTCACAAGTTCCACATTTTCAACGGTGCAATTATTACCTTTCAGGTGGATCGTCCAGGGATAAGCAACCGGTGTGGATTGCCAATTTTGCTCCGGATAATAGATACTCACGCCCACCAACGCGGCATCCGTGGCCAACGATATCAACGCAGTGCGATCTTCCGATCCTCTTCCACCAGTGGCTAGAATTACGCTACCGGCTCCCGGTTTGGCCAAGATCGACTCCCCCTGCAAACCGTGGGAAATGGGCCCACGAAAAACGCCTTCAATGGCGGTATCAGGTGGAACCTCCACAGAACCCGCCAACATATAATGCCCTGCTGGCACATGTACAATGCCGCCGCCCGCTCCGCGCACCGTATCGAGCGCTTTCTGAAACGCCGCCGTGTCATCCGTAACACCGTTCCCGGTTGCGCCAAATTCCACGACATTACGCGCAAAACGTTGCCTGGCGGCAAGGCCGTGCTGTACGGGCGCCGCGCCGGGTACGGATAAAGATGGTACCACCGCCGCACCGGTCATGGTCAGCCCCGCCAGAGCGGTAGTGGAAATCCATCTACGCCGCGATAAGTCATTCATTGAAACATCCTATTAATTCAACGCAATTACACGCTTCTAACCGCCAAGCCAACCAGCACCGCACCAATTAGGAGTAACACATTGGCCCGATACTAACATTACTATAATACCAACTATACTATCAACTTGGGTATTTATTATATTATTCCAATTTAGCGCAAAATGGGACTACCGTTCACGATTATACCAATTAACCGGCCTGGCTACGGCCCAACTCCTTGCCATTTCTATGGTGCGAGAATTCGACATGGTAGTGCCAACTTTCCAGCCCATCTGGCCTACTTGCCATGAACGGCTACGTGAATAGATACCCAATTTCCAATGGAAAACGCGGTTCATAAGACGGATACGACGTAGGTGTTGGGCGTGGTCATGGGTCAAAAAGGGGAGTTACCGCGTGACCCGCAGAACGACCAGTGTGGTATCGTCGGTGCGGCGATTAAGACCCACAAAACGGCGCGTTTCCCAGATCATATTCTGACAGATTTGCTCAGCGGTAAAATCGCGGTAACGCAACAAGGTTTCCCGGACCCGCGTCTTACCGAATTTCTCGCCGCTGAAACTTACCGCGTCACTTAACCCGTCGGTATAGATGAAAATCAAGTCACCAGTTTGCAACTGCAGCACTTCTTTGTTATAGCGTTCCGCAGCGTCCACGCCCAGTACCATACCCCCGGTGGAAAGCTCGTGGATTTTTCCAGCACGCACCAACAGGGCCGGATCATGACCGGCGGTGCAATAGGTAAGCTGGCAGCGGGCGTAATTCAGCGTGCCATACCAGAGGGTGATGAATTCATTACTGCGCGTATCGGCAACCATGGCGCGATTGACACGCGCGATAATTTCATCAAGATCATAAATATCACTGGCATAGGCGCGAATGGCGGCGCGCACGGAAGCCATTAAGAGGGATGCCGGCAGACCTTTCCCCACCACGTCCGCAACCGCTATTCCCAGCGACGATGCGCCAAACTCAATGAAATCATAAAAATCACCACCGAGTTCAAAACAGGGCGCATACAGTGCGGCAATATCAAACCCCGGAACTTTCGGCGCACCGATGGGGATCATGCGGCGTTGTACTTCCGCGGCAATCTGAACCTGCCGCTGCAGGCGTTCCTTGTCTACGGTTTCCTGCTGCAGGCGGGCGTTCTCAATGGCGGCGGCGGCCTGTCCGGAAATGGATTGTAACAATTTGACCTCAAAATCAGAAAATTCTTTGCGTTCCGCGGAGTAGACCCGCAACACTCCAATGGGGCGATCTTTATAAATGAGAGCGGTGCAGAGAACCGAGACTATCCCCTCCCGTCGACCATCATCGTGGTAGATGATTCTGGGATCGGTGGCCACATCGGGAATGTAGACCACCTTGCCTTGCAGCGCCTCGCGGTCAATACCGCTCTGTCGGAGCATAATGGGACCTTTGCGGAGATAAGCCTCGGAAAGATTGTAAACGCTTTTAATAACCAGTTCATCACGCAAATCATCCAGCAGCCGCAGTGAACAGGCTTTGACATTCAACGCCTGGGTAACACTGAATGTCACACGGTCCAGTGTCTGCTGCAGGCCGCGTGCTTCCGTAAGCATGTTGGAGATGTTAAACAGTGTCGACAACTCAACAATGCGACGGCGTAACTGAATTTCCTGTTCACAAAGGCGGGAGATGGCATTGGCCAGCAGATATAAAAACTGGACGCTGGCCGTGCGCTGCATGAGCGACTCCTGGTTGACCGCGTCAATAATGGTGCGGACTTGTGCGGCCGGCAGTTGCAGTTTTCCGGCCAGTTCATTGATGGCGGCGGCACGTACAGGCGCGGCTTTGGTGGGTTCAATGACAATACTGCCGAGCTTCTGTCCGGCCACTACAATGGGAGCGGCAAAAGGTTGATCCATCCCGGCATCCCCTTTGGCGCTATGGGAGGCGGCGATGGCGGCGGAGCGGGTTTGAAATCGCTTGCTAGCGGTGGTATGAGTCAGCGCTGTTCCGTGGGCATCAAGAATAGTTGCCTTCACGCGGGCCACGGAGGCTAATGAATCCTGAATATCCTGCAATGTGGCGGCGTCAATATAGTCGGTGAGCCGCGTGGATGGCTCCAGTGCTGCGTCGGTACCGGCGGTATCCATAGTTGGTACTCCAGCGCGCACTATTAGCGAGGTCGTAAGAGTGGCATCTGCGGTTCGTTGTGCCGGGGCGGAGTTAGACGACGTCACGGATTCCCCAATCTCGCTGCGCCAGCGCCCTGGTGCGGACTGGCCCTGATCCACGCCTTTTCCAGAAGTATCGGCCAAGCGCCGCTGTTTTTCCAATTAGCCCATTGCCGCAACGTCGGGGTAAGTTCCGTAGAGCGCCCCGTTTGATAGTCCATGTAAGCCAGCAGAAATGCCGCCAATGCACTTTTCTGCACAAACATGGTGTGTAACTGCCGATATGCCGCATCAAGACTGGTTTTGGGTAAAAGCGCCGCTAGATTGTACTTGATGGCGGTTAATTCCGGATGTCGACCAAAGACAAATTTCAGATTGTAGGCGGCACTTTGATACAGGCCGGCGGCCAATTCGGCATTAGCTTGACCAATGATGGGCAACTGATTGCCGGGTTGCAGTTGCATGGCGCTTTGATAATTCTCAATGGCGGATACAAATCGCCCAGTTTTCTGCTCCGCCTCGGCCTGCCGCATGAGCTGGCCGAAATTTCCGGGGGTTCCGCCGGCCAGCGAGTTCAACATGCCGATATTTTGCCCGGCCTGCAACTGTGCAGTCAACGCATTGGAGATGTTTCCATTTATCCCCTTGCCGCCATCCCCCATGTCGGTTAGTGAGCTATGGCCGGTGTTGCCCAATGGACCTTGACTATTGCCATTGGCAATACCCACCAGGCGCTGGGAGGTAATCGGCGCGATAGGCAAACCGGTAATCGGATCAATCGTCAGTATATTGGGATGCGTCTTTGGCGTTAAATCGGTCAACGTCATGGCGGGTTTGCCGGGCAGCCCCGGAGCGGTAATTGAGGAGGGTTTTCCTCCGGCCAATTCTGCCAACAACTGTTGATACAGGCCGCCACCGCCAACTTGGCCTGGATTATTATGGACAGTGATACCGCCATTAACAGCTTGGCCGTTAGGACGGATCGGCTTGATGATATTGGCATTACCATTAATTGCCCGCGAGTTGCTGATGGGACTTGTTCCAACAGGAATGGCAGGCAAGTTGGTACGGGAATTACTATTTGCTTCTGGTACTTGCTGTCCCGATACTTTGTTATTTTCCGCCGTCAGCCCGAATGGATTGGCGATCTGGCCCGCGATGGGCTGCTGCACGCTTACCTGCCGCAGGCCAAACAACGGGCTGATTTGCCCGACCACTCCGGCGGTGGACCCCATGGGAACTGCGGGCGCTTCGGGAATGGTATAAGCGGAAACACCCGTACCGGGTAAAAACGCGGCGGGATTCTGCGCGTTGTAAGTGTATGGCGCGTTATAAGCCGGATTGGCATACGCCTGCCCGTTGACACTGTACGAAGAGTAGGGATTGCCACCCATGCCCACGGGAGTCTGTACTAAAGCTCCTTGCGATGTCAGAGCGTTTTGTCCCATTGCGGTATTAACCATGGAACTTGGTACGCCGGAACTGATGGCGTTGACATTATACAGCGGCATCGCGGAGGTCGGTATTGAAGAATTAAACGAGGATTGACCCAATTGTGGAATGCGGGCAAAACTCGTGGCGCCGTTCGGCAGGGTTACGGGTACCACTTGATAATTAATGCGCGGGACGGAGCTGTACATGCCGGTTGCCGAGTTGGCATAGCCCACGGCGTTGGGATTCAATGGAACGTAGCCGGGAATAGGACTATTGCTGCCGCCGGAACCAACCTGATTGTTGGCATCCAAGGCATTACCAGTCTGCACCATCACTTGGGCTCCAGTGTAATTAACGGCCGCGCCTGTGGCCAATGCGGCAATTGCCGCGAGCATCAACGCACGCGAGCTTAGCCGACGGCCAAAGCGATTTTGGTACCACGCGGCATGGCCCTGCGCCGACGGCAGCTGTTTGATGCTCCAATACCAACGTACGACCTTCATGATGATACCCCTTTTTCCATTCTCGCTTTCACCACGCTATATTATAGCTCGGCAGATTGAAAAAGTTTCCATAAATACTTAATTGGATTCTCCAAATTCTATCCGCCAAAGCAATGCGATTGCGATGACTAATAAGTACTTATAATAACAACGAAATATTTCTTCGCAAAGCACAATGTTTGACCTCCAGGAATTCGACTCATTTCCGACTGACATTCCCGCACCAGCGAGCGACGGCAGAATCCGCGTTACGGCAATATCAGCATGGCATCACCAAAACTGTAAAAGCGGTAACGGCGCCTGATGGCTTGCTGGTAAATGCTTTTCAACCGATCCAAGCCCGTCAATGCACCAACCAGGGCCATGAGTGTGCTGCGTGGCAGATGGAAATTGGTAATCAGGGCATCGGTAAGTTGAAAGTTATAGCCGGGTTGTATCAGCAGATTTGTTGCTCCGAAAAAATCCTGTGCCGGTACGGATAAGTCAACAAGGGGCGAAGCCATGGTCTCCAACGCGCGTACGGTGGTTGTGCCCACCAGTACTATTCGGCCCGCCGTCGCTCTTTGCCGTCGAATGCGTTGCACGGTGGCGCAAGGGATCAGAAACGATTCCCGGTGCATGAGGTGTTGGTCCAATGTTGGCGTGGTGACTGGAAGAAATGTTCCAACGCCCACATGTAGTGTAACCCACGCGTGATCCACTTGGTGCGCGGCAAGCCGAGCGAAGACTTCCGGTGTAAAATGTAACCCCGCTGTCGGAGCTGCCAAAGCCCCGGCCGCTTTGGCATAAATAGTCTGGTAGCGCTCCGCATCTTTGATATTTCCGCCGGTCGGTTCAACCGGCGAGTTTGCCTCAGGACCATCATAAATACGGGGCGGGTCCAAATTTCCACTGTCAATCTTAGTCGTCTTTTGAACAATTGTCGCTCGTTCATATAGACCGCGTGCTTTGATAATATATGGAGGCAACGGTACTTCACCGATGTCTGCTAATACTTCCACCGCCGGTCGCGGATCGTTAACCGCAACAATCCACTGGCCTTTTTCGGATTCCCGTTGCAACAATATCATCGCAATTGGTTGCGAGGTATTAGCCGGGCGTGCGTTGAGGCGCATTCCGGGAGTCGCGCGGCCGCGTGTGCGCAGCAGGACGCGCCATGTGCCCGGTGAAAGTTCTGCGATAAACAGGCCGGTGATAATGCCCCCGGAGGTTTTGGTTAATGAAAGTTTTGCCGGCATCACGCGGGTATCGTTGGCAATCAGCAGATCGCCGGGGTTCAACAGATCAGGCAAGTCGGAAAAAACGCGATGATCAATGGAATCGGCGGCGCGGTGATAAACCAGCAGACGACTGTGATCACGCGGCTGCGCCGGATAGCGTGCGATTAACTCCGGCGGCAGCTCATACTCGAGTTCATCCGTATGCAGCATAAATCACAGTCATGAAGAAGTAGCAATATCGGATCTGCGGCGGCGCCTCCGCAACATGCGGGACTGGTTCCAGCGATCAGTAAACAAAAGATGGCGTGTTGGTGGTTCTTCCGGTTCCGTATCCAGTGGCAAACTCAGCATGGTATTGACGATAGTCTGCGCCGCTTCGGGATGCGCCAACTGATGTGTATTTTCGCGCATGGAGGCCAGCCGCCGCGGATCGGCCATGAGTTTTTGAATCTTCCACGCCAGCGTTGGTAAATTGTTGCTGCGAATGGCCACACCCAATTCCAGAAGATGCGCGGAATTACGCTCTTCCTGGCCGGGAATAGGATTGACAATACACAGCGGAAGATTTCTGGCCATCGCTTCACTGGTGGTTAGCCCGCCGGGTTTACCGAGTAATAAATCGGCTGCGGTCATATATTCATCCATCAACGTGGTAAAGCCAACGGGAACCACACGGGCGGATGCGTTCTGGTTTTGACGTGCAGCCAACTGATCTAGATACTGTTTTAATTCCTCACTGCGGCCCGCAATAACCACGAGTTGAACTGGCCGACTAATTTTAAGTAATTGTGCCAACAGTGCCTCGATGGGGCCGACACCATAACCGCCCGCGGCTACCAGTATCGTAAACACATTCTCCGCCAGTCCGAGCTTGCGGCAAACCTCTGCCCGCGATTTAATCTCCGTAAACACCGGATCAATAGGAATTCCAGACATCGTAATGCGGGCCGGACTAATTCCCATTTGCACCAGAAATTCCCGCGTTTCATCAAGCAGAACAAAATAATGCTGGTAAGTACGATTTAACCACATGGCGTGACAATCATAATCCGTGACCACAATCGCGGGCTTAACGGGAATTTTCCCTTTTTCATACAACCATCCCATTAAACTGGCCGGGGTAAAATGGGTGCAAATGATATGATCGGGCTGAAAGGCCATGACCGCCTTGAGAAAGGGACCGGCATTAAATTTTTCAAAGGCCATCCGCATTTTTTCATTGCGCCACGGGGTGTCAAATGTATCATAAATCCAGCCCAACATGCGCGGGGCTTTGTTAATAAGGTCCAAATACACCTGGGAATAAATATGCCGAAATAACCGCGTGGTATATTTCAGTATATCCCAATGCTGAACTTCGCCCACATCCGGGTGCTTTCGGCATATCTGCTCAATGGCCTCTGCGGCGCGCACATGCCCCGCGCCAGCCGAGGCCGAGAGCACCAGCACTTTTCGCTTTTTTAACGGTCCCTGCGACATAACTTCCTTTTCCTACGGTGCGTCTTAGAGTGCCAACATCGCATTAATCTTAGCGGCGCATATAAAATCATTTTCCGATATGCCACCAATCGCATGGGTGTTATACCGGATCACGCACCGACTGTAGCCGACCGCCATATCCGGGTGATGATTTTCCAAGTTCGCCAGCCAGGCAACGGCATTAACAAACGCCATGGTCTGGTAGAAATTCATAAATTCAAACGCCCGAACCAGGGAGCCATCGCGGTATTCCCACTCGGGCAACGAAGTAAGCAATTGACGAATCTGAACCTCGGTGTAGGGTTTCGTCCGGCCTTCACAACTGCGGCATTTCCGGCGTGTGAAATCCATACGTTTCGTTTTTCTTGCCATAGGTACAATTCCTTCTTCTTCTTCTTCTTTATTATACTCAACGGTACCGCTGGCGGTAGATTGCATTTGCCGGCGCTACACATCGGGCGGCGCATGGCCGATTTTGCCAAGTGTATGCTGCATGAGTAAGCACACCACCGCCAGACGTTGCGGTGCCGGGTAAATTGCCCTTACGCACCGCAACGCCAATGGCTGCTGTTAGAGCCATATTTTTTAGCTCGGTCCGATGTTTCCGCTAGCAACACGCGGGCCAAGGCCTCGCGGCTAAAAGACAATTATGATACGGTGCCACGAAAATTGGCAGGGGTGAAGGTTGAAAACAACTATGGCCGTCCCCGGCCACGCCCGTGAGCTTCACCGTGAGCTTCACGTCACTTGGTCTGGGCCGAAGCATTTGGTAGGATATGAGATAGGGGAATTGATGGGGACGTAGCTCAATTGGGAGAGCACTGCCTTTGCAAGGCAGGGGTTGCCGGTTCGATCCCGGTCGTCTCCATATTTGCGGTACCATTCAGGCGCTGATAGCTTGACGGCGCTGCGTGCATCGAGTATTTTTATTGGTTCGTACATCCGCCGAGAAGGCCGGAATGATCGGTATCATTCGGGTACGCCGGCTTTGCATGCGACAGGCTCCGCCACCGAATAGGCGAAGGTTGTTTGCTAAAAGGAGACTCATGTCCCGTTATTTAGGTCCTAAGGTTCGTTTGTCGCGCCGCTTGGGTGTGGCGATTGCCGATCTTCCCAAACATAATAAAAGCGAGTTTGTCGCGCCCGGTATGCACGGATTTCGAAGCCGTCGGCTATCGGAATATGGTATTCGCCTGCGTGAAAAACAGCGTATGAAGGCGCATTACAATGTCCTGGAAAAGCAGTTTCGTCGCTATATGTCCATAGCCAAGCAGGCGAAGGGTAATACTGCCGTCACGCTGCAGCAGATCCTTGAAACGCGTTTAGATAACGTAGTGAGGCGTCTGGGTGTCGCCCGGTCCATCTGGTCAGCTCGACAACTTGTCGCCCATGGCCATGTTATTGTAAATGGCGCCAAGGTCGATATCGCCAGCTTTCAGGTCATTCCGGGAATGACCATCACTTTCCGTGAAAAAACAGCTAAGATGCTGCGGGAAAATATGGAATCCATGGCTGGGCATCAGGTGCCGACGTGGCTGGATTTCAACCCCGCGCAATTGGAGGCGAAGGTGCTGGCTCTGCCGATGCCAGAGCAGATTCCCTTCCAGGTAAATCCCAGCCTTATCATTGAATTTTATCGTTGATCTTCTGATAAACGGGGCAAGAACGAACCGTAGCACCGGAAGATTCTAGTGCAGCGGCGCTCTGTTTTTTCGCCTTTAAGGTCAGTACCATGATAACTTTGTGGAATTACACAGGTCGCACGCGAACCGAATGGCCGCTGGGTTTCATAACTGTGTACAGAAAGTCGGCAGGGCAGACAGGAAAGTTCGCACCCCAATGCGGGCTTTACCCGAAAGGCGAATTAGCATGATTGGGGACGCTGTCGGATCGACTTAGCGGTGTAGCCGTGAACGGTTACTAAATTCCGGAGTTAATTCGGCACGGATTCGTATTGCGATAAGTTGTGCATTGGAGAATTCGGGGTGACTGGTTTTCGCATCACACAGATTCTATTCTGGTTCGGTTTATCCATTTATTTTGGCGGGCTGCTGATTCTGGGAACATTGGTAGCGCCGGAAATTTTTAATACCATTGCTGCAGCCGGAGTTCATACCAGCACGATCAATCCGCTTCTCAATGAATCCAAAGAACTCGCAGGCCGCATTTTTGGAAATATCCTCTATTATTTTTCCATATTTCAATTGATCTGCCTTTTCTTAATGCTTTTTTCGGTGCTTTTTCAAATGGCGTTTCATCTCAACGCCATGAGTATCTGGGTGTGGCTACGACTTGGCGGGGTGCTGGTGCTGGCGCTGCTGCTTGGCGCACAAATGCTAAGAATCGATCCAGCGGTGCGTCGCGAACACCAGTTGTGGCTGCAATATGTGGATACCAATGCAGCGCGAGCGGCGGTACACCAAGCACAATTTGCACGTGATCATGCCGCTGCCGAACGTAATGGGATTATCCAGATGATCTTGCTACTTAGCATCGTGTGCATCCAAGGTTGGGGTATTAATTATCCCACACGGCGCGAATTTATTCGCGCACTGGCACAAAAGGCGAAACTTATTGAGCCGCCACCCGTACCGCCAGGCCATGCGTAACGCATTCCGCAGGCATCCGCCTAATACGCCAGTAAGCCAGTAAGCCAGTAAGCCACTGCGGGGCGATGCGGGGGACTTTGCAAATTCTGATATAAACGGATACCACCGCTCCGAGCAAATATCGGGCCTATATTGAAGCAGATTTGCGATGGTCTATGGCGCGGATTATACTGCTAACTGAAAATTTGCCGCGACTGGCAATGGGCTGATAGTCACAAACAATCATACAGGAGGTTATACGATGGCAAAGGGAAATCATGGTTGCATGGTACTTGTTGGCGCCGCCACACTGGCTTTGGTCGGAATTGGATGTTACGCGGGCAGAATTCAAGCCGCTACGCTGCCATTTCAGAACATGGTGATATTTGGCGACAGCCTTTCCGATAATGGCAACCTTTTAACCATAGCCCCGCCTTTGGAGACATATTTCCCGCAATATGCCAGCGAAATTGCCAGTAGTCTACCGGATTCCGCCAATAATTATGCCAACGGAGAATTTACTGACGGAGCAAATACCACGCCCTCGACCTCAGTTCTGGGCCTGTGGGACGAACAGTTTGCTTCCCAACTGGGGTTACCGCCACCGGTTCCGGCCTTGGCATCGAATTTCGTAATGAATTATGAACTCAGCGGTGAATATTCACTTAACGGAGGCGGCACTAACTTCGCGGTGGCCGGTTCGATAAGCGGGAATACCATCACCAATTCCACCACCGGCACGTTTCAGGCGGGTATGGCCACGCAGGTGGACGCATTTAAGTCGCAATACACCAACGGGGTTATTCCGTCCAATTCCCTCTATGCCTTTTGGGGTGGCGCTAACGATATTCTCGACGCCCCGTCGGAGTCAACATCCGCAACACTGGACACCATCGCCACCACGGCTGCGGATAATATATATGGATATATTAATAATCTGGCCAGTGCAGGCGGCAAGGACTTTCTTTGGATAAATCTGCCGCCGCTGGGGGCCACTCCCGAAGGGGCCGGGAACGCTGCGACACTGAATTCCGCAGCCCTTGATTTTAATTCGGAACAAAGTCTTGACATTGGCAAAATTCTTGCGGCGTATCCCGATGTGAAAGTTATTAAAGTGAACTCTTACGCGCTATTTACTCAATTGGTTGCCAATCCGAACACTTATGGGTTCACCAATGTCACCACCCCAGCCCAAGGGCTTAGCGGCGTGAATCCAAATAATTATTTATTTTGGGATTCATTGCATCCGACAACGGCGGCGGACAAATTGCTAGCCCAAGCTGCCGCTGCGGATACCATCGCCGCCGTCACACCGGAACCGACGACGTTATTGCTTTTGGCACTCGGTGCCTTGGCGGGCCTGGCCCTGCGTGCCCGGCGGCAGACCTGAGTGGCGGTTGTACCGTATCCTCAAATTATCCCGCCGCCGCCAGTGGTGCGGGTTGTAGTTTGTGTTTCAAATAGCGTCCGGTATGACTGGTGGGATGCGCTGCGACTTGCTCCGGCGTACCAGTGACAACGACCTGCCCCCCACCACCACCACCCTCTGGTCCGAGGTCAATAATCCAGTCAGCGCACTTGATGACATCAAGATTGTGTTCAATGATTACCACGGAATTACCCGCATCCGCCAAACGGTTTAACACATTAAGCAGATTATGAATGTCAGCAAAATGCAGTCCGGTGGTAGGTTCATCTAAAACATAAAGCGTATGACCAGTGGCGGCCTTAGCGAGTTCGGTCGCCAGCTTAACGCGCTGGGCCTCACCGCCGGAAAGAGTGGTGCTCGATTGTCCCAGTTGCACATAAGATAATCCGACATCCTGCAGCGCCTGGAGAAATGTGCGAATATGAGCGAAACTGTCAAAAAATTGCAGCGCCTCCTCAATGCGCATGGCCAGAACATCCGCAATGGATTTGCCGCGATATTTTATTTCCAGCGTTTCACGGTTATACCGCGTACCCCGGCATTCTTCACATGTCACAAATACGTCGGGAAGAAAGTGCATTTCGATACGTTTGGTGCCTTGCCCCTGGCAGCTCTCGCAACGTCCACCTTTCACATTAAAACTGAACCTTCCGATCTGATAACCGCGCATGCGGGCCTCACGGGTTTTGGCATAAAGTTGGCGGATCAGATCAAATACGCCGGTATAAGTGGCGGGATTGCTGCGTGGAGTGCGTCCGATCGGCGATTGATCTATCTCAATAACTTTATCTATATTCTCCACACCCGCAATGGTTTTATGCCGCCCTGGAGTTTCCTTGGAACCATAGAGACGGCGTTTAAGCCCTTTAAGCAAAATATGATTCACCAGTGAGGATTTTCCTGATCCGGAAACACCGGTTACGCAAGTCATAACCCCCAGCGGAAAACGCACATCGATGCTCCGCAGATTATTTTCCGCCGCCCCCGTGATTGCTAGGGCCTGCTTGAAATCGGGCTTACGCCGCACCTTGGGCACGGGGATCTGATATTCCCCGGTAAGATATTTGCCGGTGATGCTTTCCGGTACCGCCAGCACTTCCGGCACGGGTCCCTGCGCGATGATGAGCCCACCATGAGAACCGGCACCGGGTCCGACATCAATGAGCCAATCGGCGGCGCGCATGGTATCTTCGTCATGCTCCACCACGATGGTGGTATTGCCAATATCCGTCAAGTGGCGCAGCGTACGAATGAGCCGATCATTATCGCGCTGATGCAGACCGATGGTGGGTTCATCAAGCACATAGCAAACGCCCACCAGGCCAGAGCCGACTTGGGTGGCCAGGCGGATACGCTGCGCTTCGCCGCCGGAAAGGGTACCGGTCTGTCGATCCAGTGTGATATAACCCAATCCGACGTTGTTCATAAATCCCAGGCGGGCACGAATTTCTTTGAGTATTGGCGCAGCGATTAATTCCTGTTCGCCCGCAAATTTCATGGCGTCGAATAGTTCAATAGCCCCCGTGATGGTTAGTGCCGTCATTTGCCGAATGTTATACTTTCCGATTTTCACCGCCAGCGCCTGCGGCTTGAGTCTATCACCGTGGCACTTTTCGCACGGTTGTTCACTTAGATATTCATGCAGGCGGGTTTTTACAAATTCGCTCTCGGTATTTTCCCAGCGTCGCTGCAGATTCGGCAATACGCCTTCAAATTCCGCACCGTATATTTTTTTATCCTTGGCGGTGGTGCCGTGGATTAAAATCTGCCGGATTTTTGCGGGAATGTCCGCAAACGGGGTCGCACCGTCCACCCCAAAGGTTGCACAAAATCGCCGTAGCAGGTGATTGTAATAAATATTCATGCGCTTGCCGTTGCGGTGAAATGGTTCAATGGCCCCGTCCAACAGGCCGACGGTTTTATCGGGAACCAGAAGCCCTTCGTCGAATTCCAGAATGGTACCGAGTCCATCACATTCGCTGCACGCGCCATAGGGGCTGTTAAACGAAAACAGCCGGGGAGAAAGCTCCTCCAACGAGCTTTCCGGATGATTGGGGCAGGCGTACCGCGAGGAGTAGGCGTGATCCACCCATCGGCCCGCTTCTTCCCGTGCAATGACGGCCAAACCATCGGCGAGCTTCAGGGCTAGTTCCAGGGAATCAGCCAAACGGGTGCGAATCTCCGGCTTGATGACCAGACGGTCGACCACCGCCTCTACAGTGTGCTTAAGATTTTTATCCAAGGGCGGAACTGATTTTATTTCAAGCACCTGTCCGTCCACACGGGCGCGAACAAACCCCTGCCGCGCCATGGCCGCCAAGGCTTCTTGTTGTGTCCCCTTTTGGCCCCGTACCAGCGGGGCAATAATCATGATGCGCTGGCCTTCCGGCCACTGCATGATATTGTCCACAATTTGCGTGGCCGATTGCGCGGCAATGGGTTGGCCGCATATCCAGCAATGCGGCCTGCCCACGCGGGCGAACAACACCCGCAAATAATCATAAATTTCCGTGGTGGTGGCCACAGTGGAACGTGGATTGCTTCCGCCGCCCCGCTGTTCAATGGCGATGGTGGGAGGAAGTCCTTCTATTTCATCGCAATCCGGTTTTTGCATCTGTTGCAAAAATTGCCGCGCGTAGGCCGAAAGCGATTCAACATATTTCCGCTGGCCTTCGGCAAAAATGGTATCAAAAGCCAGCGAGCTTTTACCCGACCCGGAAAGACCGGTGATAACCACCAGCTTATCGCGAGGAATTTCCAGACTGACATTCTTGAGGTTATGCTCTCTGGCCCCGCAAATACGAATGCTTTTTAGTGACATTGCTTTCTCCGGCCATGCCAATACGCAAATCGGCGCGAACGGCAAACTACTTATTTTACTCCACCCCCCGATGATTCTCCAAACGTTGCGCCAACGCGGAAAACAATAGTAAACATCAATTCCACCGGGCACGACAACGCTTTATGGTTGTCCATTACACCGGCGACGCACATCGCGCCCCAATGCGAAAAGAGGGACTCGGCGCTGTCGGTCTGGCCACAGCAAAAGCCGCAGCAGAATGGAACTATGATACCGGGTACAACTGCCGCCTCGGCACCCAATGGAACGCTGAAAGATTCAATTTGCGCATAAGTCATCCTTACAATTCCGCAGCGACTAAATCCTGATACGTTTCACGACGGCGGATGATACGCCATGACTTTCCATTCACCAGCACTTCGGCAGCGCGCGGGCGAGCATTATATTGGCTGCTCATTGCAAACCCATAAGCACCTGCGGAAAATACCGCCAGCAAATCGCCGCGCCGGGCCGGCGGAAGATACCGGTTTTGGGCAAAATAATCTCCGCTTTCACATATCGGCCCGACTACATCAACTTTTTGATCCCCAGGGGTTCGCAACGTACTGAGGCGACTTTCCGGTGCGGCGGCGGCACCAATTTCCACCGGCCAGATGAAATGATAGCTTTCATAGAGAGTCGGCCGGATTAGATCATTCATAGCGGCATCAACAATAGTAAATACCTTGCTTCCGCCATGTTTGGTGTATTGCACCCGCGTTACCAGAATTCCGGCGTTACAGGAAATGGAGCGGCCCGGTTCCAGAATAATACTGATAGCGCGTCCCTGCAGCAGCGGGTTAATGGCCGCCGCATAATCCGCGGCGGACGGGGCTTCGTTCCCTTCATAAAAGGCGGCAAAACCACCACCGATATCCAGCATGTCGATGGTGAGGCCACGCTGCGAAAGGCGGTCCATGAGCGTCAGAGCTTTGGTGATCGCAGCGACATACGGTGCGGTTGATTTAATCGGTGAGCCAATATGGAGATGCAATCCGGTCAGGCGGGCGCTGGTAGCGGCGGCGGCACGTAGGTAAAAGGCTTCCGCCTGGTCAAGATCCACCCCGAATTTCGTCTCTTTCTTTCCGGTGAGTGTTTTTTGATGCGTGCCGACGCTGGTCACATCGGGATTCACCCGCAAGGCACCGCGGGCGGTGTGGTTTTTAAGGTACGCCAGGCGATCAAGATTCCAGAACTCTTCTTCACTTTCAATGTTAAACCAGCCAATACCGGCGTCCAAGGCTTCATTGATTTCCTGATCCGTCTTACCAACACCGGCAAAGACAATCTTTTGCGCATCGGCTCCGGCCTGCAGGGCCCGAAACAGTTCGCCGCCGGATACCACATCAAATCCACTGCCCCGTGTGCGCAGAATCTCAAGTATTGAGAGGTTGCCACAGGACTTGATGGAATAGCACAGTAACGGACGCAGCGGCGCGAACGCCGTGGTAATACGGTCAAAATGCGTCAGCAGTGTGCTCTGACTGTAGATGTAGGTTGGCGTACCGGTTTGATTAATGATGTCCCGAATCGGCACGTCTTCACAATACAACTGCCCCTTGATATATTGAAAATTATCCATTTTTATCCAAAGTCGGTGGCGGTTCTTCCGCCCGGGGTTCAGATTACATAAATTTTTGCAGAAAAGTGAAGGCCTCCTCTGCCGCCGCCTGCGCGGTCGTTTCATACGGATAGAGTTCCACGGTGGCCCAGCCCTGGTAGTCCGTCTGCCTGAACGCCTTAAAAATCGCGGTCCAATCCATCGCACCGCGGCCCGGGATCAGATGCTGATGCACTCGGCTATGGGCAATATCCTCGAGATGCACATGTCCGACCCATGCGTAGGAACGCACAAACGACTCTGCGGGGTTTTCGCCTACACAATACAGGTGCCCTAGATCACAATTCATACGTAAATGTGGATGATTCACCCGCTGCAAAAATTCCACGCATTCGGCGGTGGTTTGGAGCATGAGGCCCGGTTCTGGTTCCACCAGTAACGTGATATTACATTGCTGCGCCAGCGGCAGTACCTGCATCAACCCATCCTGATACAACTCCAACGCCTGCACACGCGACATTCCATCCAGCGGTCCGCCTGGTTCCAACGAAATGGTTTTAGCGCCCAAAGCCGCCGCCATGCGTATGCAGTTGTCGGTATGACGGATACGCTTTTCGCGCAACGCGGCGTCCTTTTCAATCCAGGACGGATGCAGCGTATCACCGATGGCGAAAAAGGTAAAAGCGTTGATATTGGAGATGCGCAGCTTCAGAGATTCCAATTGCGCACAGAGGTCAGCGACGCGTGCATCGGACATGTGCGGCGGGTAGGCGTGCGGCACATCCGCCATGATCTCCACGCCGCCGTAGCCGGAGGCTGCAATCGCGGCGACAGCTTCTTCCAATGAAGTCTTTTTGAAAGCGTTGGTGGAAAAAGCCAGCTTCATGTTATTCCGCGATTTCAACACCCATGGAACGCGCCGAACCAGCAAGAATCTTTTCTGCAGCTTCAATACTGGGAGCGTTGAGATCCGGCAATTTGTCCTGTGCCAATTTCCGCAATTGCGCCTTGGTAAGCTTACCGACTTTATTTTTATTCGGTTCGCCACTGCCTTTTTCTAGCCCCAAAGCGTCCTTAATCATCACCGAGGCAGGCGGAGTCTTGATGAGGAAATCGAAAGACCGGTCACTGTATACCGTGACCTCAACGCCCACCACTTTGCCTTTCAAAGCTGCGGTAGCAGCATTAAATCGCTGAATGAATTGACCGGGATTGACACCGTTGGCACCCAATACCGGGCCAATCGGAGGGGCCGGGGTAGCGGTTCCACCGGGCGCCTGCATTTTAAACCTTTTGGCAATTTCCTTAACCTTGGCCATAACTTAAACCTCAATAATCCTGATCAATACCAAATTTCTGGTTGCGTACCACTACGCTGCCCCACCCACATTAGCGGCTACTGACTGAAGCTCATAGGTCCCAATTCGTCCTCTGAACAACTCTTACGTTCCGTCGCCCGTCATCCCGCATTCCCGATTGCGGTAACGGGCTTTGACCCGCATGCGCAGCAGACTTGTGCCCAATTCTACGAACCGCCAGCACCAGCAGTGATAACAAGCCTAATACTAATACCGCCACAATCGCCGCCACGGTCAACACCAGTCCTACCATCACCAGCGGCACGAGCACCACGATGCCGGCCAATATCAGAAGCCCTCTCCCCAACGTGCTTCCAGGAAGCAACCGGTGCGGCGGTGTTACAGAATTATCAGTCAGTAATTTCATCGTGGCCCGAATTTTATCGTTCTCCTGATTCCAGCACAGCCAGGCGGACATCCATTCCGCCACTCTCTTAATTATAGCGACCTAGCCATGGAAACGATCATATTAACTTGGCCTATTGCACTTTCTCCAATTGCCAGTACTCCAATTCCAGCGGCGTAGCCCGGCCAAAAATAGTCACAATAACCCGTACCATACCTTTGTCCGGAAAAATTTCATCCACTATGCCTTCAAAATTCTCAAATGGTCCTTCTCGCACTTTGACGGCATCTCCCTTCAGGAACTCTACTTTCACCTCCGGCCCCGCCTCCGGCTTCTCTGCGTCAGCGATAAGTTTCTCGACTTCTTTGGCCGTCATGCAGTCCGGTTTGTTCTTATGTCCTATAAAATCACCAGCTCCCGCAGTTTCTTTGAACACATACCAAGCCCGCTCCGGAATGGTACCGTCCTCGTTCAACTCCATTTCCACAAAAACGTAGCCGGGATACGTCTTACTCTCCGCAACTTTCTGCATTCCCGCCTTCACTTTTTTCACCCGTTCGCGGGGCACCAGCAACCGCCCGATGATATCGGTGATATTCTCCGCCTTGATTTTGCGCTCCAGCGCGTCACGAACCTGGTCTTCCTTATTGGAAGCGACCTTCAGTACACACCAGTGCTTGGTAGAAGATTCGGTCACTTGATGCTCCGTTACCTGTTGCGTGTTCATTTCGCCATTCATACGTCCGGCATTTTACCGCCGACGCTTCAAAATCCATGCGGAAATTTCCGCCTTACCGAATCACGTGAATCGTGCGGAACAACCACACGAAAAACGTATCCACCAGCCACAACATGAAGGCCAGTCCCAAGGTAGATAAAACCACCAGCCGCGTGGCACGAATAACGCCCTGCCGCGTCGGCCAAACCACTTTCCGCATTTCACTTTCCGTCAAGATCATGAAATCGGCCAGATTCGGACGATTCACCACATAAAAGCACAGCAGGCCGCCCAAAGATCCAACAATCACCACCATGATCATTTTGGAATATGCCGGCGCCAACGGCATAAAGGTGTTCTTGATCCACAGAATACCCAAAGCAATCAAGATCCCCAATCCAACAGCCGTGCCTAGTCGCACCCATTTACCCTGACCCTTTTTATAGATGTTGAAGAATGCCAAACCGTACTCCAGAATTCAATTTTTCAGCGCGACTAGTCGCTGTCTTACAAGTTCCGCCCGCAAACATTTTCAGCAGCGGCGATTATCCAATTCCAGCCCAATTCCGTACACAACCATTGGCCAACACGGCAGGCAGGAGTTGAACCTGCAACCCCCGGTTTTGGAGACCGGTGCTCTGCCAATTGAGCTACTGCCGTAGATGTTTTCGCAAGCATCCGGATCACCGCCGCAACATCACTTACCTTTCTTGATCTTATGATCCGTATGTTTCCGCAACCGAGGAGAGAATTTGGAGAATACCTTCTTCACATCCATCTCCTTGGGGTTTATGCTGATACGGTAGTTGAGGTCTTTGGTCTCACTACACTGTAACCATGCCCATTCACGCGCCATTTTCGCGACTCCAATTCCAGAAAGAACTCAAAAAAATAGCCCGTTACGCCTCGGGCCATACCTTCGGCAAAAACGCCGAAATAGGGTTTTACACCCAATCCGATTCCATCCTGCATTATAGAAACTTTTCACAGGGCTGGAAACACTCTTACACGCTTCGGTCATTGACAGAGCCACGCGGACAAGGAAACCCCCGCCCGCGTGGCCCGCCTTTTCTTAAAATTCGTCTACACGAATTAATCAGGAGACAACCTTGGTTACCACACCGGCGCCGACCGTCCTGCCACCTTCACGGATAGCAAAACGAACGCCCTGTTCCATAGCAATCGGGCACTCGCCAAGATCCACAGTGATCTTCACATTATCTCCAGGCATGACCATTTCCGTACCTGCGGGAAGGTCCAGCGATCCGGTCACATCGGTAGTCCGGAAATAGAACTGCGGACGATACCCCTTAAAGAACGCGGTATGGCGGCCACCCTCTTCCTTGGTGAGCACATAAATTTCCGCTTCAAACTTGGTATGAGGCGTAATCGAACCTGGCTTGGCGATTACTTGACCACGCTCCAATTGTTCTTTTTCCACGCCACGCAGAAGCAAACCGACGTTATCGCCCGGAATAGCCTGATCCAGAACCTTCTGGAACATTTCCACACCAGTTACAACCGACTTCATCGGATCCTTGTGCAGACCAACGATTTCCACATCATCGCCGACTTTTATCGTTCCACGTTCCACCCGGCCTGTACCCACCGTACCGCGCCCCTTGATGGAAAATACATCTTCCACTGGCATCAGGAACGGTTTATCGGTTTCACGTACCGGCTCGGGAATATAGTTGTCCAATGCCTCCACGAGCTTCAAGATCGGTTCAATGGCCTTCGCATCGGTCGGGTTCTTCAACGCGGCGGATGCCGATCCACGAATAATCGGAATTTCATCGCCGGGGAACTTGTATTTGGTGAGCAACTCCCGGATTTCCAATTCCACAAGTTCCAGCAATTCCGGATCATCCACCAGGTCAATTTTGTTCAGGAATACCACAATTCGCGGAACGTTGACCTGGCGGGCGAGCAATACATGTTCGCGCGTCTGGGGCATTGGACCGTCCGCGGCAGAAACCACAAGAATGGCTCCGTCCATCTGCGCGGCACCCGTAATCATATTTTTTACGAAATCAGCGTGGCCAGGACAGTCAATGTGCGCGTAATGACGCTTTTCCGATTCATACTCGACATGTGATACCGCAATGGTCACAATTTTACTCGGATCGCGCCGTCCCTGTTTCTCGGAGGCCTTGGCCACCGAATCATAGGATATGGCCTGTGCCAGCCCTTTGGCCGCCAATACCGTAGTTAACGCCGCGGTCAGCGTGGTCTTACCATGGTCAATATGACCTATGGTGCCAACATTTACGTGTGGTTTCTTACGTTCAAATACGCCCTTGGCCATGAATAAGTACCTCCTATGGTAGAAAAATCCAGTAACACAAAAACATTATCGCGGTAACCAAATACCACGATCAAAATTCCAGTTCAGCAACGGGGCCGGAATACTTTTCCAAAACCGGATCCGCCGCGTTCGAAGCACCATTCCACCCATAACCATCGGCATTGTCGGTGGTGGAATATTTCAATTGTAGCGTGAATCGGGAAGTTATTCCCGTCCCGTTCCTTACGCCGACAATCCCAACGGCTCCGCATGGTAATAGCAGAACCTGAAACTCCCGATAAATTGCGCCGCACATCTAACTTCGGCACCATTTCCAGTTGTTCCGTCCGCTCCGCTGCCGCCCCAATAAAGCTACTGATGGGACTTGAACCCATGACCTCGTCCTTACCAAGGACGCGCTCTACCAACTGAGCTACAGCAGCGTGCGGCCATTGCGTTCGTCTCATCGGTTCGACACACCGGACCTTCGTGTACATTCGTACATCAAAACAACCCCCTGCGTCGCCGCCCGTCGGATTCAACATTACGCAATCCGACTAAGGCTTAATAGTGTAACGGCTGTTTCCTGTCCCTGCAACCAACCGTAACCTAATACCCCGTGTGAGCCTTACCCCACACCGGAATTCCGTCGCTATTTCTCCAAGCAGGTTGGGCTACGGGGTTCGAACCCGCGACCCCGAGGACCACAACCTCGTGCTCTACCAACTGAGCTAAGCCCAACGAGTTTTAGCTTATTTAGTTTACGGATTCTCCGCCCCGCCGTCAACGAGATGCTTTCATAAAGTGTGGCGCTCCGACACGGCGGCGGCGAAAGCAACGCGAAGCGCTTCTGGTCGCAGCGGAGAAGGAATTGACCAAATTTGTCGGGCAGGTGAATCGGGCACGCGAGGCGGCAGCGAAAAAAAGAGTTCCGCCACGACAAGAAAAGGCCCACCCATGACCGATGCCACCATCGGTTTTAAGGTGGGCAAGGCGGCAAATCATTACAAAGTAGCCAAACATTTTATTATCAACATCCGTCACGGCTGTTTCAGCTTTACCCGTAATTCGCAATCCATGTTTCTGGAGGCAATGGGCACCCTGACCCGGAACCGATGCGTGATACGTCTGAAGGAAAACTCGGCCGCAGCCCATACCCGGAAGACCAAGGCCTCGGCCAAAACCGCTGAAGATATGAAAGGAAACAT
>JBMFGW010000028.1:0-35420 GCA_049977145.1 Phycisphaerae bacterium | reverse complement strand
ACGCATACCGAGTTTGAAAGGCCGAAAGGCCGTGAACGGTTACGGATTGACTTCTTTGCGGCAGCAGTTCTATTAGACCGAGCCTCTTACGCTCTACTATCAACTTTCTCCTGTTCCACTGCTCTCGGCGGCAGCCGCCCCCGCAGGGGCCTCTAAAACATCTTGGGCATCTAGGGCAACTTGAACAAAACCCTAAAAAATTAACGCTCCCATCAACATGCTCAACTTGGACACCTTGCCTCTCAAACTTGGACATCTTGGACAACTTGAGCAAGTTAACATTCATGAACCCGAATATAATTCAAGAATCCAGCCCAGCGCCCTGCGGTGAATAAAGAACCGTATCCGGAATAACTTCACCCCCATCGCCAGCCCGGATTTATGGCCACGCACGCAAAATTGACAACGCCACGCGGTATATCCGTTGGAAGGGTATGGCGTGGTACAATCCACACACGGAAGCGTACACATTGGAGACGGTTAGTTATGATTCGCCATGCCATGGTTACTGACGTGCCACCCATTGCCGGATTGATCGCGCAATACGCCCGACATGGAAAGATGCTGTTTCGATCACATGCGGAACTTTATGAAACATTGCGGGATTTTCTGGTTTACGAAGCTGCCGACTCGGATGCCGAAACGCCAAAACGGATTATCGGTGTATGCGCTCTGGAAATTGTCTGGGCGGACTTGGCGGAGATAAAAAGTCTGGCGGTGGAGGCGGGATTTCAGGGGCGGGGCATTGGCGGACAACTTGTGGAAGCCGTGATTCAGGAGGCGCTGGCGTTACGGATCCAGCGCGTTTTCGCCCTGACTTACGAACAGCGGTTTTTCACGAAACGCGGATTCCATGTTGTGGCAAAATCCACGCTGCCGCTGAAAGTCTGGAGCGACTGTGTCCAATGCCCCAAACGCGATGGTTGCGATGAAATTGCGATGGTGCGTGAACTAATGCCCCAGCCAGCCCTGGAGGAGCTGCAGGCGGATCAGGTGCAACATCAGCGTTATGAAGTTCCCACAGAGTTGGTACGATTAAACATTCGTCACCGTGGACGTAAGGATTGACGACGGCCACTCCCTTGGCTGTCAATTCCGCTCCGTTGGCCAGGGGACGTTGATGCACCGTGGACCGGGAGCATTGCGGGACATAATAGCCGGCACCGAGATAGGGAATATGACTCCAGAATGGAAGCGCCACCGGGGCAATTTACCCGGCGCCCGGAATCGTATATGCTTATAAACTTAGTTTGAGGTTGATTGTTACTCCAGCGGTGATGAGCCTATGGCTACAAAGTTGATGCGAAAATACAGCAAACCCATGATGGCGTTTCTGGGGGTGCTCTTGATGGTGACCTTTCTGGTCGGCTATTCCTACCAATCGGGGATGGGCGGTTCCGGAGATGCGTTTGTTCTGGGTAAAATCCACGGTCGGCCATTGACCAAGGGAGATCTTACGACAGCCCGTATCGACATACGCATTTTGCGCAATCTACCGGCATTGGCCGATACCGGCCTGTATCCAATGTGGTTAAGTCGGCGCAGCGACACCCGCGCGGCTATTCAGTTTTATCTTCTGCTGCGCGAAGCCCGGCAAGCAGGCTTCTTTCCCGATACCAACGACATTAATTTTCTCGTGCAGCAAAAAACTTTGCGCCAGGAAATCGGGCAATTGCTGGCCAACTCCAATTTCGCCCAGCCCAACGTCATTGCGGCGCTGGAAGATTTAACCACCATTGACCAGATGCAATTATTTATCAGCGGCGCGGGGATGCCCAGTTCTCCGCAGTTGGCCCATTTTATCAGCGAACTGGGAACTTCCGTTCAACTGCGCTATGTGCGAATGGAGGCTTCCGATACCGCTGGATCCATGCCCCCACCGACGGCGGCCCAATTACAGAACCTGTTTAACACGTACCAGTCTACACTGCCGTGGAATTCGACCTCCCCCACGCCCCCGCCGCTGATCAACGGCCACCGCTATCCTTTCGGCTATCGTTATCCGGATCGGGTGAAAATTGAATTTTTGAAGTTTGATCGCGCCACGGCACTGGCGAAACTCAAACCGACGATTCGTGATATTCAGGCCGCTTATGCGTATTATCAGGCGCATCGCCAGGACTATGAAATCACGCCGAACACTAAGAACGCTCCGGCCAAGAATGCCAAACCTGTCTACAAAACATTTGATCAGGTACGGCAAGAGCTTATTCGACGGCAGCTTATCAAACGCGTGAATTTGCTTTTCCACCGCATGTTGAATCGTGCCAGGCACATTGCCAACAAGCCTTGGAGTACGGTCGATGTCGATGGCTACCATAAGGCTATTAAAACATCGCAATGGGTATCCTTCCAGAAATTAGCGACCGAACTGAAGGGACAGTACGGCTATGCACCGCTGGTGGGCCGATGGAATCACTGGCTGGATGCTGCGGAGCTATCGAGCCTGCGGGGCATTGGTGACGCCACCACTGATCAGGCCGGCCTGCCGCAAGCCGAGACCTTAAGCGTTTTGGCCATGAAAATCCGCGCGCTTGATCCCCATTCCAAAAACATTGGATTGCTGCTGCATCTGCAGGTGGGTTATGACGGGCCGGTGCTGACGGACAGCAAAGGCAATAAGTATCTCTACCGCATTATCGCCGTGAGCAAAGCCCATAACCCGGCAACCTTGGCCGCAGTGCGGGTTGCGGTGATGCGTGATGCACGTGAGTTGGCGGCCTATCAGTCTGATCAGGAATCCGGTGCGATTCTGGCGACGCAGGCGGAGCGTCTGGGACTGCCCACCGCCGCCAAAGCGCATCATCTGGTGGTGTACAGCCCCGCCCCTTTTAAGGCCCTGGAAAATCAGTTGGTTGGAATTACACCCACAGGTCAGCCGCAATATCAGATTGTTCCCGGTCATATTCCAGGCGTGCAGGTCCGCAGCGCCAAGCTGATGCGCGCGGCATTTCTGTTGGCGCGCCAAGCCCTGTTGAAATCTGTTCCCGCCGCGCCGATTACCGCGGAATCCGCTGCGCGGCGTAAATACGCAACTCCTGGAAAAGTGGCGGCTAAACTCATCCTCACGCATCCCTGCGCCAGCGTGGCGTTGGATCCCCAACTGACAGTCTTTGTGTTGCAGTTAGCCAACGCCCGACCGGTGCCGATGAATATTTTACAGAATTCCTCCGATTTGGCCGGAGCTACCGAATATCTGCTCCGTAATGTCAACCGACGGTTACTCGAGCAATGGTTCAGCTACGCCGCCGTCGTCAAGCGGGCGGGCTTTATCTCCAACGATTAAGAAGGCCCGATGAGCCGAATTGATAAAATTTTCTGGGAAACGCTGCGCGGTTCCCGCCAATGGGTATCGTCCTGGTTTACCGCGTATGCGTTGGTAGGGGCGGTATCTTCGGGCCTGATTCCAATTCTTCTGCCCCTGATGATGGTGCAGTTGTTACCACACGAGCTGGCGGCCGTGGGTTACGTCATAGGGGCGTTTGATCTTGGGGCATTAAGTTCACCCTTATGGGGCAATTGGGCGGATGCGAAGAAAGCTTTTCGGCTGGTATTTTGTGGCGGGTTGCTTTTGGAGCTTGCGGCCATGGCACTGTTTCCGATGGCCGCCAACCTCGGAATCTGGATGGTTCTAGCGTTGCTGATGGGGACAGGCAGTGCCGCGGTAAGTACCTGCGCCACTTTATTGGTGGTGGACTTTTACCCGCCCGCGCAATGGACCAGCCGCATTGGCTGGTTGCAGACCTTCAATGGAGCCGGTCAGGTCATGGGGTTGCTGCTGGCGGGAGCATGTGTCACCATCGGTTATAAATTTGGATTGTGGATGGGGGCGGGGTTGCTGTTAGCGGCTATTATCGTGGGCTTACGATTTTTACCGCGGCCATCGCCTTCCGGAACGCCGTGGGGACATTCCAGTATTTCGGAGGCCGGCCTTGATTTTGAATCCCTGGCGCGTTTTGCGCGCATAGAGCTGCTTGGCGGCGGCTTGCTTAAACACTTTCACCCGACAAATATCGCCGGTCTCAAAAGTCTTCCCCAGATGCTGCCGACGCGATTTGGACGATTTCTAGTGTCCTGGTTTTTTGTTTTTCTGGGGGTAGCGGGATTTTTCGCGTATTTTCCGATTTTTCTGCAACAGAGTTTTGGCGTGCGTCCCGCCACGACTTCGCTTACTTATGCCTTGGCGGCCGGGGTGGGCATTGCCTTATATAATCTGGCCGGCGTATGGGCACAGAAGATCGGAGCGCAGAAGATTTATTTTTGGGGGCGTGTTGCACGCTTCACCGGATTTGTGTTGCTGTTGATTCCACTTCTGATTCATACCCTACCCGGAGCCGATCTCATCGCCATATCGGGCTTTGCGGTGGTGGTTTTGACTTGGCCGGTCCTTAGTGTTACCGGCACGGAATTAACCTCAGAGCTTAGCCCCATCAGCCAGGGTGCGGCGCAGGGACTGAATAATGCGGCGAATGGGGTAGGTACCGTCGCCGGAACCTATTTAGCCGGCTGGCTGGTACATATTGCGGGCTATGAGTGTATTCCCATTATCGCGTTGGCCGGGCTGGCGCTATCAGTGATAGTGGATACTTCTTTCCATCCCAGCACGCGCCGCGCCGCAGTTCCAGTACAAGTTCCGATACAAGGTTGATGGCAGCCTTGGGAAGTTCTCCCGCGGCATGTTAAACTTATAAACAGTACGAATGCTGTAGTGGAGATCGCCCATGCCGGGCGTTTCGAACGAAAAGACAACTCCTCCCAACGCCCATGCGAATAATCCTGCGCCAATTCGCCAGGGGCCTCGTCGAACTTGGGCAGGACGGTTGCTATATATTATAGCGCGATTGGCGCTGCGGCTGCGGTATCGTGTCCGTGTGGAGGGAATCACGGAGATCAAAGCCAAGGGCTGCCGCGGCATTCTTTTTCTACCCAATCATCCGGCATTCATTGATCCGGTCATCATGGTGGCGCATCTGTACCAGCCTTTTGCGGTGCGCCCATTGTCAGCTGAGGATCAAATCGCCAAACCCCTGTTCCGGTTACTGGCAAACACCGTGCGCGTTTTGCCGATTCCGCAAATGTCGGGTTTGGAACGCGGGAAGACGGATCGTGTGCAACACGCACTGGACCGATGTGTTGCGGCGCTGCGCCAGGGAGACAATGTGCTGTTATATCCGGCAGGGCGGCTGATGCGGCAACAATATACCGATCTCGGCGGCACCAGCGCGGTGGCGCGTATCCTCGCCCAGCAGCCTGAATTACGCGTGGTGCTGGTGCGAACCACCGGCCTATGGGGCAGCAGTTTCGGATGGGGCGCGGGAACGCCACCACGATTGGGGCGCGCGTTGACGGCGCATCTCCACGATCTATTGTTAAGCGGAATATGTTTTGCGCCCAAGCGCAGCGTGCATATCATGCTGGTGGAGAAAGAAGATTTTCCGCGCCGGGCCGGCCGGGCGGAGATCAACCGTTACCTGGAATCATTTTACAACCAGGAAGCGCCGCCAGCCCGCTATGTTCCCTACAGCATCTGGGAACGCGGTCGCGAAAGGGACTTGCCCGCCCCACCATCCGAGTCGCGACGGTCCACGCAAGCCGTCCCGCCCGCGACTGAAAAAATCGTATTGGATTATTTGCGGGAAGTAACCGCCCGACCGGAAATCACCCCCGGACAGCAACTCGCGCATGACTTGGGACTTGACAGCCTGGCGATCATGGATTTGATGGCCTGGCTGGAACAAGAATTCGGCGCGACCGTAGCGGCGGTGGAATCGCTGGAAACCGTCGGAGATGTCATGCTGGCGGCGTGCGGCAAGCTGGCGGCCAACGCTGAGGACTCCGCGATCCCGTTGCCTGGGCCGCGTTGGCTGATGAAGGAGGATCATGGTCGGGTGCAATTGCCGGACGGTAGGACTATCCAAGAAGTGTTTCTGGCGCAAGTCCGCCGGTATCCGGATCGGGTGGTGGCGGCGGACCCGCAGCGAGGCTGCCGGAGTTATCGTGATTTGCTCACCGCCATTTTCGCCCTGCGCGAAGAAATTCAGAAAATTTCCGATCCACGCGTGGGCATTATGCTGCCGGCGTCAGTGGTCGCGGATACCGTATTTCTGGCGGTGCTGTTTTCCGGCAAAACGCCGGTGATGATGAATTGGACCACCGGACTGCGCAATATGACCTACGGTATGCAAGTCACGGGTGTAGGCCGCATATTAACCGCCGATGCGTTGCTAAACCGCCTGGCGGCGCAAGGTATTGACCTGGCGGCCATACAGGATCGAATGATTCCGCTGGAAAAACTTGCCGGATCCATAGGACGCCGGGCGAAACTGCGAGCCGCCGTGTTGGCACGCTGTAATTGGCGTTCTCTCAAGCGGGCGGTCCCGTCGGACATAGCGGTTATTTTGTTTACCAGTGGTTCAGAATCTCTGCCTAAAGCGGTGCCGTTAACACATGAAAATCTGCTGACCAACATGCGTGATGCGTTAAATTGCTTTTATATTCGGCGGGACGACCGATTCATCGGGATGTTACCGCCGTTCCATTCCTTCGGATTGAATGCGGCCATGCTTCTGCCAATCCTCGCGGGCGTTCGCGTGGTGCATTATCCGAATCCCAATGATGTTCCGGCGTTGGTGCGGATCATTGAGAATTATCAAGTCTCCATTCTGTTGGGGACCCCGACGTTTGTTTCCAATATTGTACGTGGCGGCGGTAAAAATGCTTTTTCGTCACTGCGGATATGCGTAACCGGAGCGGAAAAGTGTCCCGCGAGCGTATATGCCTCCTTGCACAGCAGTTGTCCGAACGCCTCTATTTTAGAAGGCTACGGCATTACCGAGTGTTCGCCCTTTGTGGCGGTGGTGCGCGAAGATGACATTCGGCCCGGTTACATCGGGATTCCCTTTCCTTCCATTCAATGGGCGATTGTCGATGAGGCTGCGCAGCAACCGGCAGCGGTGGGACAACCTGGAATGTTGCTGCTGCGCGGCCCGAGTATTTTCAACGGCTATCTGGGAAATAAAAACGCCTCGCCCTTTGTACACTGGGCGGGCCAAACCTGGTACCGCACCGGGGATCTGGTCAAGGTGGACGTGACCGGCTACCTGACTTTTGTGGGACGATTACAACGGTTCGTCAAACTCGGCGGTGAAATGATTTCATTGCCGGCGATTGAAGAAGTTCTCGAACAGCAATTTCCGGTAACCACCGACAGCGGGCCGACGCTGGCGGTCATCGCGTCAGCGTCGGATGATGCTGCGGAACTGGTGCTGGTTTCCACACGGGCCTTGGATCGCTTGGCGGCTAATGCGGCTATCCGAAAGGCCGGGCTGTCCGGATTACATCACATCCGCGCCGTTGTCCAGATGGAAAAGTTACCGGTACTGGGAACCGGCAAAATTGATTACCGGACGTTGGAATCCATGATCCGGGATTTGCTGCGTAAGAAGGATTAAATAACACCGGCGGATTGGTTGGGCCTTCTTCCAACCATCCGCCGGTGTCTTGGGAAGAGCCTTCCGTTGTTGTTACTCGACGGTAGGCTGCCGATAATTATTGTCCTTGGTTACCCTCCTTCTCTTCCCCATCATAGATATCCCCGACCACCCCGTCGGGTGTAACGAGAAATAATCTATCACTTAATGGATTGACCGCTTTGCTGTAACGTAATTTCACCTGATGGCGAAACCAGGTAAGCGTTTCCTGATCGTCACAGGCGAAGGCCAGCAGCACGTCACGATCCGGTATGGCCATATAAAAGTTGTTTCCCAGGTGCGGTCGGAGATGCTTTTGCACCAGTGGCAGGAGAACACGCGCCGCATTGCGCGGATGCTCCATCGGAAAACTGAAAAGCGTGTAATTATCACACCGCCCGCCCGCCATATTGAGTTCCCGCGTACTGCGTGCCAAATTCCCCATGGCGTGCTCATGGAGCGTTTCCTGATCCACTCCCCATTGGCGACAATCTTCCATGGTAATCAAAGAGCTGCGCGAGCTAACTTGATAGCATATCATTAAGTCATTGACCCATTCTTCGATGATGATGGTGGCGGGTTGCGTAGCGGCCAGCGCCCGTGGTACCAGAACCGGATATATGTCGTTACGAACATGAAACCATGGATTATCGGCCGTGTCGTCAGACGCATCGGGATCCAGCACCAACAGATCGTCGAAAAAGCGGTTAACCTTCTCCGCCAGCTGTTCCGGCTTTTCCAGATAGGTGTTATGCAACGGCGAAACCTGAATGCGCATTCCGCCCACGCTGATGGTTTCATCATCGACCGCTTCCACAGCGGCATTTTTGGTGATATCGCGTGCCAACTCCACGACCGCCTGAATAAATGGACTTTTCAGCGTATCCCGCACACCTATGCGCACGCCGGCGACAATGCCGTCAGCAATGGCTTTGAGAAAATCGACCGCCTCGCAGGTTCCCTGGCAGGATGCGAAAACCACATTTTGTCCATAGAATACAGCCCAGAAGCGCGACCCGCGCACCGAATCTTTCTTCAGCACCTTCCGCAGTAAGCCGGAAAAGATTCCCAGTCGGTCGCACGCCTGAGCCGTACACGTAACATGATACATTCCCAATACCTGCTGGGGCGCTTCGGTCAAATGCATACCCTTATAACGTCCCAGCCATTGTTTGAAGCGCGCCAGCGACTGCTGCGGATTAACCGGAGGCACCCCTTCCTGGTTTAGCCCGCCGGAGCGATCAGATCCCTCTGCCTGATCGCTTCCGGCGGTCATTTGCAAATCCATCAGAATGCTTTCCGCTGGATCATGAATCAGCAGGTGGCCGTCATCCCGCTTTATGGCCGTAAAATCGTTGGGAACTTCCACCATAAATCCTTCACCGTGTATTGTTTTCCAGCCTCTCATAAGATAAACCTCCAAAAGCCGCGGGAACTGGGGATATGGTCCTTCCGATCCGCGATACAATGCCGACTCGGAAAACTCCAGCCGCCCCGCAGCGGGTTTCTTTTTTTCAACTCTCGTTCATCGATGCGGTTTTGTGATCTGTCAACGACTTACAAAACCGCCGAAGACTAAATGTTAATACTTCTATCGAATCAGAAGGAGCCAAAACATCACATATTTTTAATAAATATTCTTTTGAGACGTAAGACTTTGTGAATCAACGCTAAAGTCATAAAATCGTTTATAATAGTGGTGCCGATAATGGGCGTGGCGATGTTTTCCACACCGATCCCGGCGTAACCGGCGGGCAAAAGTGAACGCTTGCCGCCGACGCCTTTCCCAAACATGTTGCGCCCGGCCAAATGGAGATTCCGGTAATGAGCGGTGGGTTATTTGACTATCCTTTGTTTGACGCTCCTGATTCGCCGCGCGCGCGGCGCGGTGAAATGGGAAAGAAACCGTTGGATCAGAAAAGTCCAACTGCTGTAAAATCAGTCGCTCCGCCTTCCGCACTTGCTGCTACCACACGGACGCTGTCACTCTCACCGGTTCCATTAACCGATACGGGTATGTCCGATATTTCCACACCACCCGGCGAACCGCCAAGAACCGCCACAGAGCTATCGCCGATACACACGGTCAGCGAGGTCAATGGTCTTATTGGCCGCGTGCTCCAAAACCAGTTGCCGCCGGTGCTTCGGGTGC
Organism: Phycisphaerae bacterium; assembly: GCA_049977145.1. GTDB lineage: Bacteria > Planctomycetota > Phycisphaerae > WQYP01 > WQYP01 > JAMDCX01. The sequence goes on along the minus strand of JBMFGW010000028.1, from coordinate 25,799 downwards.
GCGGTGAAATTTCTAATTTCAACATCTACAGCAAGGGGCACGCGTTTTTTAAGCTCAAGGATCAGTATTCGGAATTACCCTGCATGATGTGGCGAAATGATCTGGAAAAGCTGCGTTTTCGCCCTGCGGATGGTTTGGCGGTCATGGCCGAGGGCGCGGTTAAACTATACGAAGCCCAGGGGCGATTACAGTTATACGTCAGCCACATGATTCCGCAGGGCGCCGGAGAACTGGAACTGGCGTTTCGGCAACTTTGCGATAAGCTCCGGGCGGAAGGATTGTTTGATGCGGCGCGCAAAAGGCCTCTTCCTTCAGTACCCCAACACCTGGTGGTTATTACCAGTCCCACCGGGGATGTATTTCATGATGTGGTAATCACCGCATACCGGCGATTTCCCAACCTTCATATCATGCTCTTTCCAGTTCAGGTGCAGGGCGCCCCGGCGGCGCGGGATATTGTGAGGGCCATTGAAATGGTCAATGCACATGCCGCCGCCATTGGTGGGGTAGATGTCATTCTGCTGGTGCGCGGTGGTGGATCGCTGGAGGATTTGTGGGCGTTCAATGAAGAATCCGTCGCTCGGGCCATTGTGCGCAGCGTCATTCCTGTCGCCACAGGCATTGGCCATGAGCCGGATGTTACCATCGCGGATTTGGCAGCTGATTTGCGCGGCCCCACCCCCACCGGTGTGGCGGCCATGGTCATCCCGGAACAAGCGGTGCTGCACCGGCAGGTGAGCGTGCTGCTGGATTTAGTGACGAGAAACATAGCCATTCGCTGCCGCGATGGCCGAAACACTGTAACCATCCGGCAATCGGACATCACGGACGCCGTCCGCCGGATGCTGCGGGCGGCGGTGCAAAACACCGATCTCGCCGACCGTCGGATTGCCGCCATTGAACCGCGCCACGCCATAGCGCAGGGCTGGCGACGGTTGGATCATGCCGCGGATCGTTTACATCAGCAAATTCGGGAGCGCGTGCATGTGGCCGATGATCGCCTGACGCGGAGTGCGACAAGGCTGCAACGCTATTCACCGCACCTCCGCCAAGCGGAATACAATGTCATCTTAACTAGCTTGCAGGCGCAATTAGCCATAGCGTTGCAACATTATTATAAGGTCCATGAACAGCGACTCCTGGAATTGAAAAAACAACTGGAACTGGCCGGACCGCTGCAGGTATTGCAACGCGGCTTCACGATCACGACGGATGTCCGTGGCGCAGTGGTGAAAACCGCAACGCAAGTGCGATCGGGCGAAACCATACAAACCCGCACCGCATCCGGTTCCCTGAATAGTGTGGTATCGGAAGTATACGGTATTGCCCCCCCGTAACGTTACAGCGCGACTTGGGCCTTTGCGTGTTAAAAACGCCCATCCAGAACTCTGATTTTCCGCGTTGTATCCGTTCACGGCGGTACCGCTCCCATACGATCCCGGCTCGGTCTGCTCTTGCACGCACACTGGCTGCGGCGGCTGATCGTGTCGCGGCTGATCGTGTCGCAGTTTGCGCCAGTTTGATAATATGATATAATGTTTACTTGTTCGCCAGGGGTGTTCTGATGAATCGGAACTGAGAATAAACCCTTGGAACCTGACCCGGGTTGTACCGGCGTAGGGAGCGCGAGCAAGAACTGCCACGTTTTCCCATCGTTTTGAACGATCAGGTTGTTTGGATTAGCCGCCACAGCGGTTATTTTTTCAGGAGTGTACAATATGCTCATACCGGGAACCGGAAATTTGGTTACGCAATACGAATTTGCGAGTGCGGGAATTATAACTCCGCAGATGATTCGCGTAGCACAACGCGAGGGACAAACGGCGGAATTTATCCGGCAGGAAGTGGCACGCGGACGATTGGTGATCCCCGCCAATATTCGCCATTTACAAGGCGCGGGCGGCCAGGCGGAGGCTACTGCCGCAATGGAGATTCAATATGATCTTTCCGCACCGACCGGGCATCCCGGCGCGCAGGGAACGGCGGCTCAATTGTGGGTAAATCAGACGGTAGCGCAAAGAATCAAAGTCATTAATGACCCTGACGCGTGGAAGGGGCTGCGGGCACCCAAACGATTGGATCCCATGGCCATTGGCCGAATGGTAACGACCAAAGTAAACGCCAACATCGGTGCCTCGCCAGTTTCCAGCAATACCGCCGAGGAAGTGGAAAAGCTGCAATGGTCACAAAAGTTTGGCGCCGATACGCTGATGGATTTGTCCACCGGCGGCAATTTGATAGAGTGCCGCCAGGCGATTATAGATCACAGCACCATTCCGATCGGGACGGTACCAATTTATTCCATGATTATCGGGCGGAAGATTGAAGAATTGTCGTATGACATTATTCTCAAGGAAATTGAACGCCAGGCGCAACAGGGTGTGGATTACTTCACCATTCATGCCGGGGTGCTTAAGGAGCATTTGCCGCTGGTAAGAAATCGACTGACCGGCATTGTCAGCCGCGGCGGCAGCCTGCTGGCCAAATGGATGATCGTGCATAACAAACAGAATCCGATGTATGAACTTTTCGATGAAATTTCCGCAATCATGCGGAAATATGATGTCACCTACTCGCTGGGCGACGGGCTGCGGCCAGGCTGTTGCGCGGATGCGACGGATGCGGCGCAATTGGCGGAATTACAAACACTCGGCGAACTGGTGTACCGCGCCCGCGCCGCCGGTGTACAGGTGATGGTTGAAGGTCCGGGGCATGTGCCGATGGATCAGATCGCCATGAATATGCAACTGCAGCAACGGATATGTGATGATGCTCCATTTTATGTGCTTGGACCGCTGACCACCGATGTATTTCCCGGGTACGACCATATCACCAGTGCGATTGGGGCCACGGAAGCGGCCCGGGCGGGTGCGGCGATGCTGTGTTATGTTACGCCGAAGGAACATGTAGGCCTGCCCAAGGCGCAGGATGTGAAGGCCGGCTGCATAGCCTATAAGATCGCTGCGCACGCGGGCGATATTGCGCGTGGCATCACCGGCGCGCGACAGTGGGATGATGATATGTCCAAAGCTCGGGCGGCATTGAATTGGCCGAAGATGTTTGAATTGGCGTTTGACGGTGAAACCGCCCGCGCCCTGCATGACGAAGATTTGGAAGTGGACACAGATTTTTGCGCCATGTGCGGTCACGATTGGTGCTCCATGCGCATCAGCAAGGAAATTCAGGCATTTGCCAGCGGCAAGGACCCGAAGTTTGAACCCGTGAAAAAGTCGGAACCGTCGGACGGGGTTTCGGCGGCAGGCGCGGAATTGCTCGCGCAGCGCGGTGTATTAACGCAAGAACAGATTCATGCCTTGGCGCACAAAGGCCGGAAAGCCGCATGCCACAGCGACAATGTGGCCGATCCCGAAGAAGCTAAATTGGTTCAACTCAATACCCTGCAAGCCCAAGGTGTGGGACAGGGTGATAAAAAGTTGTAAGGCAGCGGGATTGGGTGTGTCCGTTTGCATCTTATGGTCGTGGTATTATTGACGGCCAACAGCAGGAGTTTATTCCACTATGGCGAGGTCTGATCCATAACATCAGAGAGTGTACCGGCTTCCGCAGTAGCCACGGACCAGGAATATGCGGCGGTCATAATGCCCAGCACAAGGATAATTCCAGCGAAGAGCACCGGATCAAATGTGCGCCCATAATTGTCGGCATGCGGGCCGAAGATTTTTATCAGGTCGGAGGTCATGGCCATCAGCGCCGCGGAAATCGCCAGCAGAATCCTCATGCGTAAGCGAACCGCCGGTCTGGCCGCAGGATCACTGGCAATCAACCCTGCCGCCATAAGCGTGAAGATCAGGGTGACATAATGCGGTACCCACGCCCATTCCTCCGTCCAGAGCAGAAATGCCGCCACCGCGCCAATTTCAAAAATGTACCGGCAACTTTTGAACGTTGGCAGTCGGCGGCGCATCCACAGCAGACCGACGATTCCAATGGCCAGCAGAATCATTCGAATTATCCGCTCGGCCAGAGGCACTGATAAACTTAAAATATTAACATAATACTTTTTCGCGACACCATGATGATGCGTGATAAACGCCGCGCTATGCGTAAGTAGCCGGATCAAAAAGCTGGGCATGGATTCACCGGCGTGCACAGTAACCGCATCTTTAAGCAGATAAGGGCTGATCATGGCGTGAATGTATTGCTGATTCCAGCGCACGGCCTGATGGACGCCGAAAAACAGTGTTAGCGGCACCAACAGCCAGAACACGATTCCCCCCAGCATGGCCAGCACCGGTATCCAACGTCGCCGCCAGAGTAAATAGATGAGAAAAATAATGGGAGTAACTTTAATGGCGACCGCCATTCCCAGCAGTAACCCACCGACCAGATCACTCCAAGTTTGTTCGCGCTGCAGCAGAAATAATCCCACCGCCAAGGGTGTGAGCATCAGAAGATTCATCTGCCCTTCCTGCATATCCCCAATGATAGGCCATATCCACGCCAGCAGGATCAACACCATGGGCAGGGGATCAATTTTACGGCCACAGCACCGTACCATGGCTAGAACCGAATAAAAAATAATCGCCACCATAATTGGCTTGCAGAGTACCCACGCAAACTGGGCCGCCGGGAATGGCAGCCACGAAAACGGGGCCAGTAGAATAAACGTGAATGGCGGCATGGGCCAGAGATTGCCGGTGATGGCGGCGTGCTGATGCAGAAACTGCGGCAACATGGTCAGCCAGCGGTTAAAATCGTTGATGTCCAAGGGATGAGCTAGCGCTAAATCTTTCACCTGCCGATGCCACGCCTGAATGGCGATCACCAGTGATGTGATGCCAACAACACTCCAGGCGATAATACCCATCCACAGTATCTGTACACGCCGCCCCGTCTGTGTTTGCTCCACATATTTCATGCACCTGCCCTATCTGTACTCTACATTTGTCAGCTTCTTCCGGCGTAGTTTAACCGGAGCATTTTCTAAATAATACCATAAAATATGCGGCTTATCAAGGTATAATCTGCCAGCCATCTGCCAGGGGCCTGTGACAGTTTATGCAGCTTTTTTTGTGGCGGTGGCCAAAACATAAGCTGGGCGGTTGGCCCAGAGGCGCTCCCAGCGGCCATCCTGGCTTTTCCACGCCGCGCGTAAGGCGACAATAGCCTCCGCGCCCGGCAGCCGCCAGCGTTGTTCCGTGCCCTTGACACGCTTGTTGAATGTTTTCACGCCCGCCTCTGTATTACCCGACCCAATCGGCCAGCCCTTGCGCCGGTAGATGTCGTAGTGCATGTGCTCCTGATGTTTCTCAAAATAACCCAGTTCGCGGCGGAAGGTTGACTTTGGCCTCTCGCCCGATAAGGCGGTCTCATGTTGTTTCATCCGGTTCACCAGCTCGTTGACCTTGCCTTCCCACAACAGGCTTTCCAATTCCGCGGCCAGCGTCCTGGATTGCGGTGTATCTTGGCCATGCACTGTCGCCGCCAACGCATGAACATGCTCCACGGCATGGTAATAATCGATAATGCGGCAATCCGCCAATTTCAATTCTGTCGCTAACGGATCAATCCAGTTGCCGCCATCACTTATATTCAGCACCACGGCGGCCCGGGCTATCCCGCGACGATTCCCTTCCAGCTTGACCATAGGCCCGAATCCCTTGACCCCCTTCATCGTGGCGGTGTAGGTGGTCACCAGCGCCTGGGGTTTTCGTTCCTGGCCATCGCCGGGTATATAACTGGTGAAACTGGCCACTTTATCTTCACGCCAACGGCGCTGGGTTTTGGGGTCCTTGTCACGCGTATGCACCCGCCCACCATCCATGCCCACCACCAACAACTCCGGGGCATTAAGTGGCCCTGCTGGATGCACCCCACGCTGCTCTAAGCGTATTTCCTGGGCCCGCGCGGCAATCAGACGGTCCCCCATCCGCTCGGACCAACGCTGCACCTGCTTGCCATCCAACTGCGTTTGCCAGTCCAAGTTCAAGGAGCGGGCCGCATCATCAAATACCCGATCCGCCGCCTCACGCGATACCCGCTCGGCCGCCAAGGGTGTCAGCGGAACCTCCGACGGCAGACTCCAATCACGATCCTGAGGGGGAAAAAGACCGGCCACAAGACCGGCAACGACCACACTGCTTGGTCAGTACAATCACGCCGTCCGGGCCGCGAATCTCCTTCTGAACCGGGGCCGCCGCCCAACGCGTCTGCCGTGACCCACAGTGGGGACAACACCCCGCCTCCAGCACCTCCGCCGAATCCGTCAACCGCGCACGCTCCTCCAAGAGTGTGGGTATCAGCGCCGCCTTGAATTCCTGCGCCTGGAGTTCAAAATCCCGAAACGTTTCCCCCTTTAATCGCTGGTTCTCGTCCGCCGGAATTATCCGCTCTAACGCATCGTGGAAAACCTTGCTGATCCTCTCCAGAGCTTCTTGGCGGGTGCTTGTGGCTGCCATGATTGTTCCTCCTTGAATAGGTGTTGGCACTCCTGAACCACTTCCGTATGATCCAGTTGCTTTCAATTCTACACACACTTACCCCTTGGCAGAAACTGTCACAGGCCCGCACGGTGCGGGCCTGTGACAGTTTCTGACCAAATGGTAAGGAGTAACGGAGTTTTGGATGATTGACAAACGGGTGAACGATACGGGTGAACGATATGGAATTATAGCGGCGGCTTCGCCGAGTTGGAGATGACCATACGCGGGCCTTAAGGCGAATGATGTCGGCAGGGCCGGCAGGCCGCTGGCCGGAGCTTAAGCAGTGGACCGCATCGGTGAACGCTGCCCTGACGAAGCGGGAATTAAGCCAGTTGAACGTAAGCGAAAATCGAAGCCGCCCTTATGGCGGGGCGCCTTGGATGGACAAGGTTGGACAAGGTTGTGAAAGAATTAGGATTGGAACATACAATACACGACGAAGGGCGACCAAAGCAGGGCTGACATGGAGGCCAGGCATGGTGAAACTAGTCGCGTCCCCGTTCGCTTTCTGCGCATTCCGACACGATCACAACACCGCAAGCGGCTCCAGCAATGTCGGGTCAGATAGCTCGGTAATAGTCGCGTACAGTATAATGTAAAAAGGAAGCATGAACTAACTGCGGGCGTTGTGGTTTCGCCTTACCGGCTTTATCACGCTCCAGCAGCTCAAGGTCTGGATGAACGCGGTACCCCATAATGCGAGGATCACATTGACATTCGGTGATATTAGTATGGCAATACGGCTGACGCCCCCGAAACAATCCCCTCCCAGCGCCTTTTTAACGGGTGCCACTGGTTATGTTGGTGGCCGACTCGGTGCGCGACTGCTAGAGGCTGGTTGGGTGGTGCGATGCCTGGTCCGTTCGGCCTCGAAACTCACATCGCGGCCTTGGACTACAAATTCCAATGTTGAAATCGTGGAACTCTCCGCTAAAAGTCCGCTTGACATTAATGAATTAACTATCGCAATGCGGAATTGCCAAGTCGCCTATTACCTGATTCATTCCATGGTGGCAGTGGGGGCAGGCTATGCCGCCGCCGACAGGGAGTTAGCCCGCATGTTCGGACAGGCCGCCAAAAATGCCGACGTCAAACGAATTATTTATCTCGGCGGACTGGGGGAAATGGGGCAGGACTTAAGCACGCATTTGAAATCACGGCGTGAAGTGGAATCTTGCCTGGCCGAAGGAAAAGTGCCCGTAACGGTATTCCGCGCTGCGATGATTATCGGGTCCGGTTCGGCGTCGTTTGAAATTTTGCGATACCTCACCGAGCGTCTGCCCATTATGATTACACCCAAATGGGTTCAAACGCAATGCCAGCCCATTGCCATTCGTGATGTGCTATTTTATCTGGTGCAGTGCCTGAAGTGCCCGGATACTATCGGTGCAACGCTTGACATCGGTGGCCCCGAGGTGCTGACCTATTCCCAGCTTATCAAAATGATGGCTTCCGCGCTTGGCTTGCCGCGCCGGATTATTATTCCCGTGCCGATGTTGACACCTCGGTTAAGTTCATTGTGGATTCATCTGATAACGCCGTTGAGTTTTAACGTGGCCCGGCCACTAGCTGACGGGTTGAAGAATCGTGTGGTCTGCCGCGATTCACGCGCAGCGGAACTCATGCCCGGTAATCGCTTAAGTCCCGCAAAAGCGATAGAATTAGCGTTGGGCAAATTGCAAAGCGGACAGGTGGAAACAGCATGGAGTGATGCCGGCGTTATGCCAGGCGATCCCGAATGGGCGGGCGGGCGCGTTTTCTCCGATATTCGGAAAACAGAGATTTTGGCGGAACCGATGATTGTTTTTAATACAATTTGTAAAGTTGGAGGCGGACATGGTTATTATGCAGCCGATTGGCTATGGCGCATTCGCGGATGGATGGACCAACTGGTCGGCGGTCCGGGCTTACGCCGAGCGCGGCGTGATCCCCTGAAATTATCTTATGGGGACGCCCTGGATTTCTGGCGCGTAGCCGCCATAACGCCGCCCCACCACCTGCGTCTACAGGCGGAAATGAAATTACCTGGCCAAGCCGTATTGGAATTTGAAATTGAATTGCAGAAGCCCACGGTCAGCAACGAACCACCTCGGTCTATTCTCACCCAGAGAGCCATCTTCCGGCCACGCGGGCTTTCTGGGCTGGCGTATTGGTATGCGGTTGCACCGCTGCACAACATGGTTTTTCAAGGCATGCTTAAAGGCATTCGCGATGCCGCACAGAAAGCCGCCCAGCGGGCATAAAATGCCACATGAGTTTCTCGAATTAGCTCATGGTGTTGTGGCCCGCCAGCGGCCTGCCGGTTTGCATGGCCCGTGGCGAGAAAATACGGTAACTCCTTGTAAAATAATGGCTTGTATCAATTGTTGATTTCCCGGCACTGAAAACGGACCCCGCGAAAATCAAGGATATTTGCAGTATTTACATGAGAACACTTTACCGTCGAAAAAACACACCCAACACCCCTCAAACGCAATACTATTAAGGTTTTTCTCTTACGGAAATAAAATTTACTAGGCTAAACCCCGGCTTAATCACGGTAGCCGTGAAGGGTTACACCAATGCCAAGACGTATAGATAATGTTATAGTACTTCTCTGACGCTGGACCGTGTGGTCTGGTATTTAATAGTTTTTCAGGAACCGTTATGACTGTATTGAAAAATTCTCCCGTGCCGCGGGTTGGCATAGTCATAGGCAGTAAATCTGACTGGCCGATTATGCAACATACCGCGGCGACACTGCGATCTCTGACAATACCGTTTGAAGCAAAAGTTATTTCAGCACATCGCGCACCTCTGGACACGGTTGCCTACGGCCAACACGCGGCGAAGCGCGGCATCCAAGTTATCATTGCCGCGGCGGGTGGAGCGGCACATCTGGCCGGGGTAATTGCAGCGGTTACAACGCTCCCGGTACTGGGTGTGCCCATGCCCAGCGCGTCCCTGAATGGTTTGGATTCACTGCTTTCGATCGTCCAGATGCCGGGCGGTGTGCCAGTAGGAACCTTAGCCATTGGCAAGGCTGGGGCAATTAACGCGGCGTTATTGGCGGCGGCGATTTTGGGGTTATCCGATGCAGCCATTCAAAAACATTATCAGGCCTATCGCGATGCCATCACGGAGAAAGTCCGCGGTGAAACATTAGATGACGTACCTGCGGCGCCGCAGTAAACGCAACACGAACCAACTTTCTATATTCAGATAACCAAGTACAGCGCCAGGAAGTCACGCCTTAACCCCATAATGCAGCAACCGGTTCTTCAACCGGAACTTATTACCGTGGGGGGAGGCGCGCAACTTGGTTGCATGGCAACCGTTGACGACGGTGTGCGTAATACGGCCAGGGGCTTACACCCATGGCGGCGGATACGGGGACCTTGCTTGCAGTCGCCGGTGGAAACCCGCGGCCGTGATCATAGGTGCCGCCAACCTGCGTATACGCGAAGGGTTGCCATTGCAACGCCGCACAGTTGCATCCCGGCAACATATCCGTAAACTAACGTCCATTAAAGGTTGAAGAAAGGCAGAAAAGAATTTGACTACCATTATTGAAACACAGATTCCGGGGGTTTCCATGCGGCGCGGCAAAGTGCGCGATATCTACGACCTCGGCACGCAACTGCTGATTGTAGCCACGGATCGTATCAGTGCGTTCGATGTGATTCTTCCCACTGCAATCCCCGACAAGGGAATCATTTTGACCGCTCTAAGCAATTTCTGGTTCAAACTTTTTGCGCCGCATATTGAGCATCATCTGTTATCCACACGGCCAGCGGAATTCCCGGCGGCATTCCGCGCCTTTCGGGCACAACTGGCCGGGCGATCGGTACTGGTGCGCAAGACGGCGGTCATACCCATCGAATGTGTGGTACGCGGCTATCTGGCGGGCGGCGGATGGAAGGAATATCAAAAGACCGGAGCCGTCTGCGGCGTAAAACTTCCTCCGGGACTCATGTTATCGCAGCAACTTCCGGAACCCATTTTTACGCCCACCACCAAGGCGGAAACGGGCCATGATGAGAGTATTACATTTGATCAGGCGTGTGACCGCGTAGGCGGTAAGGTTATGATGGCATTACGCGCCACGTCCCTAAATTTATACAAAATTGCGGCGGCGGCGGCGTACTCCCGTGGTATCATAGTGGCGGACACCAAGTTTGAATTTGGCATTGATCCAAAAACCGGACGTCCAATTCTGATTGATGAAGTAATCACTCCGGACAGCTCACGTTTCTGGCCGCTGGTGGATTACAAGCCGGGGCTGGAGCAAGTAAGTTTCGATAAACAGTATGTGCGCAATTATCTGGAAACATTGCATTGGAACAAACGCCCGCCCGGCCCAACATTGCCCGCGGATGTTGTGGCTAATACCCGGCGGAAATATCTTGAGGCGCTCAAGCAACTGGCGGGCGATCAGGCCAATGAAATCCGTTTAAGTCTGGAACAGCAGGATGTGCGGCTAGCGGGGCTTTAATTCCACACTGCGGTGCACAATGGCTTCGTGGCGGCCGGTACTGTTGACGTGGTGATGAAAATTGCGTGCGGCAGGATTTTTCACATTCGCCCCGCGCCCCGCATTATTTGTGCTTTTCGCCCATGCGGGGTTCGGTGCCGTTGAGCAGGCGGCGGATGTTGCCGCGGTGTTTGATGATTATCAGCAACCCCATCAACCAGCCGGTAATTAGCAGCGGCAGCAATTGATTCCATGGCTGCGGATATAAAACGCCATGAACAGGGCCTAGATCATGGCCAATGACGGGAATAAGAATCATAAATACCAGGGCCCCCATGAGCGAGGATAATGAAATCATGCGGTAGGCGAGAAATACGAAAAGGAAAATAATGGCCGCGCCAAGCCCGGAGAGTGTAAAAACAGGCCAAATGCCCAAGACGACACCGAAAGTTGTGGCCACACCTTTGCCCCCCTTAAACCGCAGATAGCAAGGAAATACATGCCCGCATATTGCCGCCGCCGCCGTGCCTAGTGCAATCCATACCGGCCCGTGCCAATGCCGCACGACCAGATCAACCGCCAATACCGGCAAAAACCCCTTCGCAAAATCCAGCCCAAAGGTATACCAGAAATACCGCATTCCCAAAACCCGCGCCGCATTGGTGGCACCGATATTGCCGCTGCCCTGCGCGCGTATATCCACGCCGCGTAGCAACCCTAAGAGCAATCCAAAAGGAATGGAACCAATCAGGTATGCCGCCACAACGCTGACGAAAGTAATAAATTGAACTTGAGTGCCGCTCATGACCATCCTGTAAGAAACAAGGCTATCGACCATTTATCCGCGTTTTGCCAACATGGCGTTGCGACAGCGCGCGTACAATGCTTCCAGTGTATCCACATGCACTGCGGGCGACAGAGCCTGCCCCGCCGCCACGGCCCGCCGGGCCATATCCATACGATCCGGAAATTGCAATTCCACCATGTCCAGCGCTGCCGCCATAGCGGCAAATTTACGCGGTGAATCAACAATAATACCCAACTTGTGATTTTCAATGTAGGCGGCGCAGCCCAAAAATCGCGTGCTGATTACCGGCAGACCGTAAGAGAGGGCTTCGAGCGCCACAAGGCCGAAGCTGTCATAAAATGTCGGCAGCAACAGTACGTCGGCGGCGCTATAGACAGCCCCGGTGGCCCGCGTCGGCCCGATAAATTTCACCCGCTCCGCCACGCCCAACCGCTGCGCCAAGTCCACATAATCTTTTACTTTACCTAAACCCGCGACTACGAGCTTCCACGAACTTTGACTTTCCGCCACCGCGCGGATCGCCCACGCTAATCCCTTGCGGCGAAAATCATGGCCCACAAAAACCGCCACGCGATCAGTGGCGGATAAGCCATACGCTTCCCGAAACCAATGACGATCCCGTCGTATCAGGTCCATATCCGGCGGTGGTGTCATGATCGGATTTTCCAGCAGCAGCATCCGCTGTTTGGCCACGCCATAAAAGGATTCAAAATCCGCGATCATGGCGGAACTGAGGCATAGAATTTTCCACGGTTGTTCTCCGGCAGCAGCCTGCGCCGCACGGCGCTCCAGCGACAGCAGTGCGCGCTGCTTGCCGGAAAATCGCAGCAGCAGGCGCTTCAAGGCTGCCGCCCGACCCGTTTCGCGTGCGGCAATGGACTGTTCCCGCATTCGCGCATATACGCCAGCATGAGGATGATACAAATCTCCGGGGTAGGCCACAGTCATCGAATGGGTGACATCCGGTTGCTGTTCCCGGCACCAGTTGCGCGCCGCATTGCCAAATTGCCGAAAACCAATACCCGTGCTCAATTTGATAGCCGGTAAACGATGCACATATACCCCATCCGGCGCGGTGACCAGCGGTGATTTCCCGGCATTGGCTGACGTTTGCGCATCATGCGACGCCCCCTGATGCGCCGCCTGATACTTGTGCCGCCGCCGGGCGCTGTCATGGCAGACCACATGCACAGCGTGTCCACGCCGCGTCAGTTGCTCAGCCAGCCAGAAGGTGTAGTTCTCCGCACCACCGCGTGCCGGATCAAAATGTTCAATAATCAATGCTATTTTCATGCCGCATCCTTGGGCCAGAAGCGATCCACCGCCTGTAACACCATCTCCGGCGTTATACCGATCATACAGCGATGATCAATCGGGCAAATCTTTAACTGGCATGGCCCGCAGGGTACACCAACCGCCAGCAACTGTTCCTGATTATAAAATATTTCCGCCCAACGCGGATCGGTGGGGCCGAAAAGTGTTACCAGCGGCGAGCCTAAAGCCGCAGCAAAATGGCGCGGGCCGGTGTCATTGCATAGCACCAGACGGGCGCGGCGCACCAGCTCTTTTACGGCGCCGAGGCGCACGCCGCTTCCGCCATTAAGTTTATATAAGGGTATGATCCGCGTGGCGGTGGAGTTCGGTAAATTCGCCATAATCGCATCAATCAGAGGCTGTTCTGTCACCGCTCCACCGATGAGCACCGCGGCATCCTGGCTCCGCCTGGAAGCCACCACCGCCGCCGCCACCGTGGCGAAACGCTCCGGTAGCCAACATTTGGACGCCCCAAAATTGGCGCCGGGAAAAAGCAGCATATATGGCGACTCCATGGTCAAACCAGTCTGCGCCAGGGCTGCCATAGCTTCCACGCGTTCGCCATCGGTAATGCCCAGCACCATACGGCGATCAGTTTGGCTGCTTCCAAGATAACGGCTCAGCGCCAGATAATAATCAATGGTCGGTAATGGCTGAAAATTCTTCCAACCCGCGAGTTTCACACGCCATGCCGCAAATTGTTCCACTTTTGGCAATATCGCACCCATGTCAGGCCAGTGGCCGGTACGGATCAATTTTCGCACGGTATGGCGTTGCAGCTGCAGGCGAATCTGCCGCTCTTCACGCGGCACGGGATTGATGGAATCTGTCAGCAGCAGCTTACGGCCATCGCGGTTGTAACCCAAGCGACGGGGTATGCCCGCACGCCAAGCCAGAATGGCCGCCCGCAGACTATTGGGCAGAATGATTGCCAGATCAAAATGTTGTTGGCGTAGCGCGGCAATTGAACCGCCAGTATCGATTTTCCCCGCCGGGGTAAGGCGGTACTCCATGGCCCCATCAATTAAAGACAGCCCGGAGAGTACCGGCTGTACCAGCGGTTTGCCCAAGCAAGTGATACGCCCGGATGGGTAAAGATCACGCAAGGCTCGCAAAAAAGGCGTAGCCATAACCGCATCACCGAGCCAAGTCGGCATGATCACCAGAATATGCTGTGGAACTCCAAGCGATTTCACCGCGTTATTGTCATCGTTAGCCTACCATAACGCAATAGCCTTGACAGCGCGTGTGCTGTTGCCCAGCTATAGACCACACACGCCGGGGACTGATGAGGACAATAATTCCGGTTCAGCAACAGGTTGCGGCGATTGGAGCCGCGGTTATATGCTGTTTGCCACCGTTAACAAAAAGTATCCGTTCACGACAGTACCGCTCCCTTACGGTCACGGCTCGGCCTGCCAGCACGCAACCGGCTACGGCAGCGGCCCAATGATGCCTTGACCGCCACGCATGGTAGTTACAAAAAAATATGACACGCGAACGGTTAGCAATAAATGGCATCATGCCACGTTGAACCAACATGGTTTAAATAGCGCCGTAGTGCGGTGGAATTTCAGCCAAACGGCCAGTCAGTGCAAGGGCCGCCGCTGTTTCAAGCCCAGTAAGACACCGTGACTCATCATGCGGCGAATATGCTGATTAATCGTCCCCTTCTGGTAACCAAGCAGTACGAAAAACCATTCCAAGGCACCGTAGATCACGAACTTGATGCGATTTTCCGAACTTAATCGCAGGTAGTTACCGGGAGTGATTGTCGACAACATCAGTACCTTGGCTGTACCGATACCCTCCGCGGCACGGCCCAAATACCCCGGGGTGATCCGCTCTGGAGCCACCCAGTGCAGCAATGAGGCCTGCGGCGCATAAAACAGGCGATGCCCGGCTTGCAAGGCCTGCGCGATAAAATAGGTGTCTTCACCCGCAAGCAGTGCGCCTTCGCTGCGGCCCAGATCGGTGCGAAACCTTGGAACGTCCGCCAGAACGCTGCGCCTAATTGCCAAATTCACCGAGGCCGCCTGCCCAGCGGAAAATAATTCGCAAATTCGCGAGCCGTGATCGATACAACTAAGCATGTGTTCTGAGCGACGGCAGAGCCATTCGGGACGCGCAACGTCTTTCCACCAAAGCTCAACCTTGCCAGCGACGATGTCCGCCGGGTAATTCTGAAATACGGCGAGTAACTCCACGATCCAGTTTGCGGAAATCCAAATGTCATCATCCAGAAACGCGAGAAAGTCACCGCGTGTTTCCGCCAACGCCACATTCCGAGCATGGCTGGCCCCCGCCCGCGGTTCCACCACGCAGTGTGCCGGAAATGGAAATCCGGCCAGCACCGACTGACAGGCTTCAGCGGTACCATCGGTGCAGGCGTTCGCGCAAATAATTAATTCCACATCCGCACCCGGTGGGACCGTCAGTTGCGAAAGACTCTGGAGCGTTTGCAGCAGCAACTTCACCCGGTTATGGGTGGCGATCACAATGGAAAGGCTTTTATGGTACTGATTCATAAGCCCTCATCAAACTGCTGTAACCCGTTCATCCAAATACGACAGCTCGACTATATCATACTGCAATGGTTATTGGCCGTCGCCGATCCAGCAGGGATGGATCATCGGTGACGGCATGGAAATAGGAAAAGATATTTAATTTTGTGCGAAAAAACTCCTTTTGCGCCCGCAAGGCGGGCAAACGGCGATCATACTCACGCCGCCAATTACTCCAGTCAATTTTATCGACATCCGCAACGGATATACTGGCTTCTGGATAAGCGTAAAGGCTTAGATTGGGCGCGCCATAGTAAATGGGTACCGCATTACACAAAACGGCATCGCCAAATTTTTCCGTCAAATAATCGTCGGCGACCGCCCGTTCAAGTGACAGGTAAAAGCAGAAATCCTGGATGCCGACGCATTTGCCTTCAGCCGCCAAACTAGCGCCGGGGAGGTGATAGCCTGGCAGCGTTTTTCCGGAAAGTTTACCGAATATCTCCACGTCGCCAATTTGCCGACACAACCGATTGATTAGTTCCACACGCCACGGGTAGCGTCCGCTGTCCACCACGGAACATTTGCGGGATTTAACGGGATTCAGAGGCGGCACCCAGGAACAAAGAATCGGTGCGTAACGGATATACGCCGGATCATCACCGGGTTGCGGTCCCTGGACAAAACTCAAGGTTCGGTCAATACGCGGGTAGCGAGTTTCAACTTCGCCGGCCAGCAGAAATTTTCGTCCCGGCAGATCGGCAAAACTTCCGGTTACAGTTTCATCGTAGAGAAGATACGCTCCGACGGTAAAGTCGGCCGACAAATCACGCCGTTCGATCCGCACTAGCGGAAATGCCCACGGTAAAATAGAGCGCTCGTAGAAATCGCGGGTGTCCGCATCTTGAAACACCCAGCGCATGGTTTTAGCGCCAAAACGTAACACCGTGCTGTTTTCTTCAAGCACAGAACGCGATAATGAACGCCCCCGATATTTCCGACTTGGCACGATGGTGTGGCGCATACGGCGAAGGACTCGTTCCACGTTTCGAAGGCGTTTAAGCACGCTGGCTGCTCCTATCGCAAGACCGATCCCGCATTGCCGTCGCGGCTCCACAGATACTGGAACCGCTCACCTGAACATTAACCATCAAAGTTCCATAACGATAACACAACATAATGATATGACCCGCCTGATTTTCATACATTAACGGGCCATGCCGCGCCGGGCCTGTTTACACCCGCACATGGCCGTTGCCCGTAACGATGAATTTATAGGTGCATAAATCGGCAGCGCCCATGGGGCCGCGGGCATGGAGCTTGTCGGTGCTGATGCCAATTTCCGCGCCTAATCCATATTCAAAACCGTCGGCCCAGCGGGTGGAAGCATTCACCATAACACTGGCGGAGTCCACGTTCTGGATAAATTTATTCGCAGCGTTAAGATCACGGGTGATAATGGCGTCAGTGTGCTGGGAACCATATTGCGTAATATGGGCAATGGCTTCGTCAATGGAATTGACCTGTTTAATGGCCACGATCAAATCCAGAAATTCGGCACCCCAGTCCGATTCCACCGCCAATTTGGCGTTCTGCAAAAGCCCCTGGCTGCGGGCATCGGCGCGCATTTCCACTTTCGCCGCGCGAAACTTGGCCGCCAGACGCGGCAGAATTCGGGCAGAAATGTCTTTATGCACGAGAATACATTCGGCGGTGTTGCACACCGCATAGCCGTCCACCTTGGCGCTGTACGCTACGTTCACCGCCATATCCACATCGGCATCTTTATCAATATAAACATGGCAGACGCCCTTGTAATGCTTGATAACCGGAATGGTGGCTTGCTCCACCACCGCGCGAATCAGTGATTCGCCGCCACGCGGAATCGCCAAATCCACCAGCCCCTCCGCAGTAACCAGTACCCCTACCGCCGCGCGATCGGTGGTGGCGATAAGCTGCACCGCATTGGGATCTATTTGCGCGGCCTGCAGGCATTCGCGGATAATCTTGGCAATAGCCTGATTGCTCCGGATGGATTCCTTGCCGCCGCGCAGAATGCAGGCGTTTCCGCTCTTGAGGCACAATGCGGCCGCATCGCTGGTAACATTGGGACGACTTTCATAAATGATCGCAATAACCCCAATGGGCACGCGCCGTTTTTCAATGCGCAAGCCATTCGGGCGATCATAAGCGGCAATGGTTTGGCCGACGGGATCGGTTTGCTCGGCGATTTCCCGTACACCCGCGGCCATGGCGTGTAACTTATTCTCGGTTAAGGTAAGCCGTGAGATCATGGGCAATGCCATGTTATCCTGCTTGGCTTGGCGCAGGTCCGCTGCATTGGCTTCCAGAAGTTCGGATTGATGAGCCATCATGCCATCAGCAAGGCGCAGCAGCACGCCATTGCGGGCCAAGCCGTTCAAAGCAGCCAGTTGCCGGGCCGCCTGCCGGGCCTGCCGAGCCATCTTAAGAATTTCTCCGGTGACATCCGCCACATCGGTGTTGGCAGCGGGTATCGCACCACTTTGAATGTCCGTAGTTGTTGAGCGTTGCATAGCAACTCCATGGTGTTCCTTAACTGAGGTTTATTTTAGCATATTAACGCCATGCGACCACGCACCACATATTTTTATGGCACCTTACTCGGTCAGGCTGCGGGTCACAATCACCATATTG
Source organism: Phycisphaerae bacterium (assembly GCA_049977145.1). GTDB lineage: Bacteria > Planctomycetota > Phycisphaerae > WQYP01 > WQYP01 > JAMDCX01. The sequence goes on along the minus strand of JBMFGW010000028.1, from coordinate 7,601 downwards.
TCATACATTTTCTTAATCCCGACAACAATGTGCTTACCACTTTACCAGGAAGCTGTTGGGACAGAAATATGGCGGCGGAGAAGGCGCTGGAAAATATATTGGGATTTACCGCCGCCAATGATATTTCCGCCCGCGACTGGCAAATCCAACGCGGTGGATCACAATGGTGCCACGGAAAATCATTTAATACATTCTACCCGCTTGGTCCGGTGATTGTGACACCTGATGAAATTGGTGATCCAAATAATCTGATCCGGAAGCCGTAGCACACCCTAGTGATAATTCAAACCGGTTCTTGAGTATCTCCTTTGCCTTTTCCAACTCGTTGTGGCTTAGAGAAGTAAGTCTCGTACCTTGGGTTGATCAGATTTTGCAATAGGCCGGCCGGCGGGTGTGGCAATTTTTCCCGGCACCGCTGGGAGCGCGGGTGTCCTCACCCGCTTTTATTCAGGAAACAGTCTTGCCATGGCCATAATTGGGCTATATTGTGCGGAGCTTTTAAGGCTGCCCGGAAAAATTGCCACGCCCCGGCCGGCAAGAAGTTCGGCAACGGCCTGCTTAATAGCGGGATCGGTCAGATCGCCCGAATCGGTTCTTCTGATGGTGGATGGGCTGTTTGGTTTTCTATCTTTCATGGTAAGTACTTTTACCGATAAGGTGGCAGATTGACAAGCGGTTTGCCAAGCCAAAGTTAACTTGATCCCGAAATTCAAGGAAACTACAAGAACATGGTGGCAATTTTTCCATATCAGCGTAGTATGGGCAGATTCTGGAAATCAAAAGGAACCTTTACCACCACGGTTCGGGTAAAAAACTTTATCGTAGCGCTTGCAGGCGCAGCCCCGACAATATTCAGGGTGTAGCGGTAATAACCCCAGCCGCGGTTGGTCAATACCCCACCGGTGTGACCAGTGATACGCAGTGGATGACCGGCAGCGTCATATAACGTGAATTCCTTACCTCCGAAAAGATGGCTCGTAAAACGGTGTTCGATAGGTATCTGAGCGAAGGCCAGCCAATGGCTGGTTTTGCCGTGGTATGAGAAGCCCTGGATCACACCTATATCCAAGCAAATCCTCCATCCGCCGGCAATCCGCTGCAACTTTTCAAATTTCAGGGTCATGCCATCATCGGTCAAAGCGATGTGACCGAGCTTCAGGTTGCCAAGGTGCATGGTTTGTATATTACTGGATAGATACACACGTAAAGTACCGTGCAAAGCCAAGGCGGCGGAACCGGGCGGCGGCCATGGCAAATGAAGCTGAAATGGAAACAGGGCATCGGCTCGCTTATGGGGCCAGACGTTTTGCGAGGCCTTAATGGGGGCGACCAATAACACTTTGCCATGAGAATCGGTGATAACTTCTTTCGCACGCCAACCGCCGACCTGTTCAAGGATCTGTTTTCGCGTCGGTGCCCATAACACAAAGCAGGTTGCCGCAAAGTTTCGCTTTTTATTAGCGGGATCGACCTTCGTCAACCACTGATTCTGATAGCGCCGAATGGATTGTATAGCCAGCATGCATGCTCCGTGAACTACCATGGGAACGCCGGGGGCAAAAAGGTTTGGGTGGCCGAATTGTAGGCGATAGTTGTTGTAATTGTTTCCAATCGGGCCGATATTCGTGATGTCGGCGATGCGCCGCAGTACCTGCCAAAATGGCTGGCGGCGAATGTTGAATGTCATCCTGGGCCACACCAATGATTGATTGTAATGTGCCGTAATTCCGACTTTTGAGCACAGTTGCATCACTGCCTGATTAACGGATACATGTTTTAAATTCAGAGAAACCAGCGGGCCGCGCAAGTCCGTGCTGGCTGCGATGGCATCGAGAACGGCCAATAATTGCCGGTGTACCGATGGATGACGGTTGCGGGCGAGTTCCCTCTGAATGGAACCCGTGGCAGCATGACCTGCGGCGATTAAATGTCGCATTGCCGTTTGCCCAGTGGCCGACGGCCCCAGGGTCAGTTGGCGTATCCATCGGGATATTTGCTTTTCGGAGACCGCTGGGCCGCGCGAAGCAAGCATCGTAAGCTCTGCCGGATGGAGAACATGGGAAGGCACCTGGCTGGGCGCGGCCATCGGTTTAGCCACCGTGTCAGAGCTGGCGGGAATCGGGAGATTGTGAAAACTAAACGGTACGTGCACGCGAATAAAATGGGAGTAGAACTTTGCCCATGCCGTTACCGGCAGTCCGCCATGAACATATACTTTGTAATTCCAGCCCGGGCCAGCTGCCTGTTTCCAGACGCGGCACCATAGATTCCGTCCCGATTTACTTTTAAAGCCCAACACGCCGCCGATGCTGGGGGTGTAGCCAAACGATGTGCCCTGCGGCAAGGATTGCATAAAAAAGTTTGATACTGGCGAGTCGGTCCCGTTGCTACCCGGCTTAACGCTTATGGTAATTGTGCAGATATCGTGCCGCGGATCTGACACATTTTTGACAACTCCGGTTGGCTTACCGATACTGATTTGTATGCCAGCGTCCTGTATGAACGCTTTTCCACGGTTCAAAGAGCCGACTTGCCGGAGGCGGGGTGCAACAGCCAGAGTGATGGGCAGTTCGCCTTGCAGATCACGAATCTTACTGCTGTCGGGAAAAGGCCAATTCAACACGGGGCCAAAAGAAAATTCATATTTTGCCCCAGGCAGTGGCACCATAACCGACGCCGACTTGGACGCCAGAAGCGATCTGCCATGATTGTCAACGGCCCGACGGAATGTCACCGGGCCAAACTGGACGATCTGGGTATTACCCAGTGCCCAAAAGCCCTGGATGTTCAAACTGAATCCGCCGACAGTACGATGGCCGGGTGCCGCGTCAAAATTTAAGGTCTGCGCGACGGAAGAACTCTGAACAACCAGCAAAAGCGATCCATGTGTGTACACGGGTGTGCTTGGGTTAAAAGGGCCGGGCCGGTAAAAGGTAAATAATCCTGTCCCCCAGTAATCATTATCCGCCGGGACCACGCCTGTGAGCCTGGCAATGCGCTGGATGACCTTCCAGAAAGCCTGACGCTGAACATTCATGGTAAGGCGACGTGCGTCGATCGGAAGGTGGATGTCAACAAACTCGGCAGAGAAACCAGCTTGCGCACAAAGCTGCGTCAGAATGGTGCGCAGGGGAGCATTGGTCAGTTTCAGGCTTACCAGCGGCCCCCGGACCGCATCGCCTTGCGCGATCTTGTTAAGCACTTCTCGCATGTCCCGACGCATCTGCGGCGTGGTCCAACCATTCAAGGCCGTTTTAATGGCCGGCTCTGCCGCATCGCCAGCCAGACCCAATTGCTTCATGGCATCGGTGCGCAATGAGGGATTCGGGCTGGCGAGATTGTGAATCCAATTCGGCACAAGCGTCGGGGACGCTGCCGCCGAATGTGATTGAGCCAGCATGACTATCTGTTTGACAGCCACCGATTTCGGCGGCTGGGACCGCACCTTTATATCCTGCAGGATAACCATCGGCGGTTGGGCTGCCTGAGGCGAGGACGGAGAATTGCTGGACAATGGAATAGAGATGCGTTTAAACACAAACGGTACGTTGACTGCGACCATGCGGGCGTATGTTTTAACAAAGACGCCCACCGGTTTAGATGTCAGCGGAAAGACGTATTCATACTGGTCCGGTTTAACATACGCACCGCCGAAGCCGTTTGGATTTTCAATCGGATTGCCGTCCGCTGTTGTAAAGACAAACGGCTTAGGAGAAAAGAAATTCATCCGCGACAGAAACGCGCGGACCGGCAGTGATTTTGCCAACCAGGGCGGGGTGATAATAGTCATTGTAACGCCCCACTGCCCCTTTGCCGGCCTTGGCCGACCAAACAGAAACCGCATTCCATCTGCATCAATTTCCGCCCGACCGGAATTCAGGTTATTGGCGCTCTGAATTTCCGGATTCATAGACACGGCTACTGGTGCGTTCACGACCAGCCTGACAATTTCATGCGATGTGCGAGCAATCGGTCCAATGTTCAAGGTTCCCGGATAACCGGATATGATCTGCCCGACGGGCACACCGTAGTAACCCGGAGTAAAAAAGCCGCCGGAGGCGGAGAACTGGTGTCCGCCATGTTCCGATGCCGACACGACTTTCGGCGATCCGACCTGGACGAAGGCCTTTTTCGTCGGAACCCAGAGTGTATTGCAATTAAGTTGGCAATCGCAACCTTTCTGCCCCGATTTCGTGCGCTGTTTTGCGGATTTTAACGATGCCGATTTTATAACCACGGCAAATGCGCCATTTACCGCAATCCGCGATCCATTGCTGAATAGGCCGTGCCTGCTGAATAACAGGCTGTGCGGGTCTCCTTGCGACGGGCTTATCCCCGTCGCCCTTGCTATCCGCAATAAGACGTTCCAGAATAATTGCCGCTGAATATTGACATCAAAATGCTCTGAAAGGCGTTTGCAATTTCTGGGCAACTGACACCACATGCCGGGACTCGCGCAGACAGAATTCAGCAAGCTGAGGAGCGTACAACTTTTACTGCGCAGGGTTATCAGCGGGCCGTGCAAGGCATCCGCCAGGGCAATGGCATGAAGTACGTACCGGAGTCGCTTGGCAACTGGTTTTGACGTTGCCCCGCTTTGAGCCGCGGTGAGCAATGGCGTGGCAGGATCGCCAGCCGCGATCAGATGTTGAGCTGCGTATTTTTGCGCAACGGAGTTGTTCCCGGTCAAGGCGTGAATCCACGCGGCGATTTGCGCTGTCGTGGGCGCCGACAGTGGCGGCGTGGCTGGCATGTTGATGGGTTGGAGTCCGGTTGGCGGCGCAGCCAACTGCTTTCCGGCTACGCCCGCGGCTTGGATCAATGAGCACGCGGCGGACACTGTGGTAAATACGGCGGCCACTATGACCGTTCTACGGGCGCTGGTTCCTGGTATCGGCATTTAGATTCTCCTTACCCGTATATCTTCACTATTGCGGCAACGGTACGTTTCTAAACGCAAAGGATACGTTCATTTTTATCGATCTTTGCCGGTATATTCTCACGCGTGCTGAAACCGGAACCGGTCCGCTGGTTTCAAAACTGTAGCGGTAAGGGGTTCCCATATTACTGCTGCGGGATATTACTTGCGCCCAGCCATACTTTCCGTTTGCACTCTTAAACATCAGTGCATGTTCTCTGGTATTTTGCAGACTGTGCAGGAACTCCGCCAGCAACTTCGCACTCCGCCGATCAAGCATATTTGCGCGGATCGCCAGCGGCACGGCCCAAACCGTAAGGGAAGGAATTGTCCGAGCCGCCGGGGCCGGCTTTGGTTTACCAAATATGAAATGTAACCCCCTGATGTCCAGAGAAGCTTTACCAGAGGCCAGATTATTAATTTGCCGCGTCAATGGATCGAAAGACATGATGATCGGCACGCTTCCACGAATCATTGCAATAGTCTTTATTCCCGCCTTCGGCCGTCTCAATACAAGAGAGCCGGTGAATTCTACCTGTCTGTTTTGATTCCATTGCCGGAATTGCTGCTGAAAAGTTTTCTTAAAAAGAAGAATGGATTTTCCGGCGCTGTCCACCGCTTGCAGATGGCGTAGAGGCCCCAGACGGGTTAAGCGATTGCCTGCCGGGCACCACAGCATATCGAGGCTCAGTTGGATCTGCTGCGGGTTGGACTTAATAACCGGTTCCACAATGCCCACTGCCCTGCGCCGCAAAACTACCGTAGAGGATGAATGTTTTGCGCGGGGATTAGGGGCAGCCTTACGTCCGCCCCACCGTTCGTCTGGGAACTGGAGCACGAACATGAACGGCCCAGATACATCCACCGAATTATTTTCCAAGGAACCGCTGAACCGGCCAGTGCCAAAATGCAGCACTTGGTCAAAAAATCCGGGGCCGGGGCTTACGCCGGTCACTTGGTACAGCCGGCGTATCACCGCCCAAAAGGGTTGGCGTTCAACATCGGCGGAGAGGTACAGATGGTCAAACATCGGCGGGATGGGTGCTCCGGACGCAAAAAGCGGATAGAACTCCGGATGGATTCCCACCGGGAGGCAAAGGCGGTTAATTACTTGCCGCAATGTTGCATGGTGTAACTTGAGCGTAACCAACGGCCCGCGCAGCACGTCCGCGCGGGTGATGGCCGCACGGATTGAACGCAACTTCCGGCGCAGCGGCGGCGTCGTGAGGCCCCTGAAACTTTTTTCCAATGCCGGCAGCGCAGCATCACCGGCGGCAATCAGTTGCTTGTCGGCATTTTCCCATGTGGCTGTATCGGGGCTGATCAAACTGTCTATCCATACGGATAATTGCGCGGGTTTAGGCGCGGCAGCACCGGGCGATGCGTGCATAATAATTTGCAACTTGGCCGTTGGTCGTTTGCCATAGCAATAATACAAGCCCGCTGATGCTATAATTACCGATCCCAGCATCACGGCTACGCGATACTTCCAAGCAGCGGGCCGCTGGCGAACTACGCTTTCCGGCATGGCAGGCACCTCTGCGGTTAAGGCGTTGATAAGCAATGTTGCAATTCGCAACAGGATACTTTCTCTCTTATTATGCGTCTCGCATGACAGTACTGCAACATGACAGTACTGCAACGTTGGTAGCATTGCACTAAAAGCCCCAGCGACGAATTCTGATGAACGAATCTTTGCGGGGATTGATCAGTCTGCCTTCACAGGGCTGGCGGACTTTGCTGACGAAAGATTCTGGCCAACCGGTTTGCCGGTCACCGCCGACGAGGCGGCATCGTGACATTGGTTGGCGCCACCGACTATTTTGGAGAGGGGCGTAATTTTTTGGGGGTGTAGCGGTTGCCGCTGCGTGTTACGCTGCCAAGCTGATCGACAGGGAATCCCGCTTTAAGGGCATGCAATAGTATCTTTGCACAGGCCTCGGCATCAGACTCTGCTTCATGGTGATTAAGTGGAATCTTCAGATAGCTGCATACGATATCCAAGCTGTGGCGCGGCAATTGCGGCCAGACGCTTCGTGCCAGTTGTACAGTACAGGCAAACGTATAGGGTGCCGGCTCAATGCCATAATAGCCGCAGCAGGACATCAGAACGCCACGATCAAACGTCGCATTGTGCGCGGCCAGCAACGGTGTGGCATCGCAGCACTTCTTTATCCGAGGCCATAACTGCTGAAATGTTTTGGCATCCCGCACAGCGTTAGGCGTTATGCCGTGAATATAGGTGAACATAAAATCTCCCGGCGGCGGTTTAATGAGCGTGCTGAATCGCTCAACCACCTTACCGTTCTTCACCCGCACCAACGCGACAGCGCAGGCACTATGCCGATTCTGGTTGGCAGTTTCAAAATCAATAGCGGTAAATTCCATCGGATGCCTCCATGCGGTATTCATCAATCTGTCAAATCAGTTGACCGTCTCCGGTAACGAGCCCTATTACTACAGCGCGACTTCGGCTTTTGAGGGCCACAAACGCCCTTCCGAATTCTGCTTGTCCGCCATTAACGCAGGAGCCGATTTGGAAGTCACGCTATAGTACTATCTTACCTCGCCGAAGAGAGATCTTTCAATGCACTTAATTATTTTTGTGTTGTACCGAAGTAGAATTGTCACCGCTTAGCCGAAGTAGAAGTGTCACCTCCGAGTCTGGGGTATACCAGACAGG
>JBMFGW010000027.1:0-36453 GCA_049977145.1 Phycisphaerae bacterium | reverse complement strand
AGATAAGTGACGTAGGTGGCCTTGCCGCGTTTACAGATTGTCTTCTGCATAAACATACGTGCTACATAATATACTATTATACCTTGTATTACAAGCACATAATATAAACTATAAACCGCAATAGTACTTGCTACTTTTTAACCGAAAACTAAGCTTTTTCAGGCTTTTTTAAAAAACGAACGGGAAGTTAGGTTAGTGCCATTACGGTACGCCCCTTTTTATCGGGAAACCGCAAAACAAAGTAACGCTGGTTGGCGGTTATTGCCAGACCGAGCAGGAATGCCGCCTGCGTTCATGGCAGGCGGGACGCCTGCGGTACCGTGGGGATGCAGCCTGCATGAGGGCAGGCGGGACGTAACGCAGGCATCTTGCCTGCCCCACAATGCCAGCCAGCCCCGAAACGTAAATATGGCCCGAATTTTGTAATCGTGCACGCACGATTTTTTTGCCTACCTACCAGGCGCGGCGGCAGACCGAGCCGCGACCGTAAGGCCGTGGTACCACCGTGAACGGATACGATCAATCATTACGTCCCCATATTATGGCTGGAGAGATACTTTTTCTGCAACGTCGTGAGTTTGTCAATGGTGATGCCCATGGATTCGAGCTTCAACGCCGCCACCCATTCATCGACGCTCTTGGGCACTTCATGCACGCTGTTGGATAGTTTACCACGATTCTTAATAGACCATTCCGTCGCCAAGGCCTGCACGGCAAAGCTCATATCCATCACCGATGCGGGGTGGCCATGGGCAGCCGTCAGATTAATCAAGCGGCCTTCACCAAGCACTAAAATGCGCCGGCCATTTTTAAGCGTGTATTCATCGACAAACTCCCGCACGCCGCGTCGAATTTTCCGGGCACCCTTTTGCAGCGCTTCCAAATCCAGTTCAACATTGAAGTGGCCGGAGTTACAGACCACGGCATTATCCTGCATCTGTTTGAAATGCTCCATGCGGATCACGCTGGTGTTGCCGGTGACGGTAATAAACAGATCCCCGACTTTCGCCGCAGCACTCATGGGCATAACCCAGAAGCCGTCCATGGTGGCTTCAATGGCCCGGATCGGGTTAATTTCAGTGACAATGGTATTGGCCCCCAGACCGCGAACGCGTGCCGCCACACCCTTGCCGCACCAGCCATAACCGCACACCACTACTTTTTTACCGGCCACGAGATGATCGGTAGCGCGGATCACCCCGTCAATGGTGGATTGGCCCGTGCCGTAACGGTTATCAAAAAAGTGTTTGCATTGGGCATCATTAACGGCCACGACCGGAAATTTCAGAATGCCGTCTTTTTCCATCGCCCGCAGCCGAATGACGCCCGTGGTGGTCTCTTCCATGGATGCCACCACTTCGCCCGCCAATTCCTGGCGTGAAGAATGCAGGAGACTTACCAGATCCGCACCATCATCCATGGTGATGTTGGGCCGGATGTCCAGCGCCATATTCATGTGTCGATAGTACGTTTCGCGATCTTCGCCTTTAATGGCGTAGACCGAAATACCGTAATCTTTTACCAAGGAAGCCGCATTATCATCCTGTGTGGACAAAGGATTGCTTGCGCACAGGGTCAGTTTAGCTCCGCCCGCCCGCAGCGTGCGGACCAGATTGGCGGTTTCCGTGGTAACGTGCAGGCATGCGGCCATGCGATACCCCGCCAGCGGCTTTTCCCGCGCAAAGCGTACGCGCACCATCGCCAGAACAGGCATATCTTTATCCGCCCATTCAATGCGTTTTTTGCCCTCTGCCGCCAGTGACAAATCCTTGACTTCGTGGGGTACCGTCATGAAAAAACTCCTAAAAATACGGGCGAAATTTATAGCCCGGATACATCCAGCGGACGACTGGCCCGCATCACAAATAAATTCGGTGCGGCGGTACGATCCTGCCGCGCCCCGGTTTTACGCGCCGCCAGCGTGTGGCGGCGAATATTCACAAAGCCCGCCCGCAATAGCATTTCCGTCATTTGCGCCGGCGCAAAGCCCATCCACCGATGGCCCATTTTTTCTTTGAACATTTCCACTTCATGTGGCATTAAATCCACAATAAGTAGAAAGCCACCCGGTTTGAGCACCTGAAAAATATCCCCCAGTGCTCCGGCTACATCCTCCACATGATGCAAGACCAGGCTTACCAGCGCCATATCCAGGGATTGTACTTCCGGCGGCAATGATTCCAATCTTCCCGGCAACACCACCACATTTTCCAGTTGCAGGGTTTTGATCCGGCTTTGGGCCGCCCGCAACATCGCCGCGGCCGGTTCCACGGCCAGGACTTGCCGCACATACGGCGCCAATAACGCCGTCATGGTACCGGTTCCCGCCCCTAAATCTCCCACGACCCAATTGGGATTCAGCGCTGCCAGCATGGTCTCGAGATGAAAATTATCACCAAACCATTGCGTGCGAATGGTATCCCATTCCGCAGCGCCGGCATTAAAAAAATCCGGATTGCGCCGTTGCCGCTGCCGCAGTACCCGCAGCAGCCGCTCTTCATCCGCGCGTACCTGTTCGTCCTGCGCCAAATAATCCCGCGTCAGGGTCCGCAACTGTCGCATCTCCGGCACCCCGACCAGAGGGGCCAGCCGATAGAGCATCGACGTGCCATCCCGTTGGCCAACGACCGCTCCGGCCGCCACGAGGGTCTTAATATGGCGGCTGACGGTGGATTGCGGCAACTTCAAGGCTTGGGCTAATTCGCCCACCCGCAATCCCGGCCCCGCCGCACACTCCAGAAGGCGTACCATGCGACAACGCATCGGATCAGCCAAGGTGCGTAAAGTCTCCACCCACCGCTGCAGCGTAGGCGGCACGATGGATATCACAGGCGCACTGACTGGCAATGATCCGTTCATCCGGATGAAATGATAATTGATACGGTCGCAGACGGCAAGTGATGATGGATAACCATCACTTTTGCCGTAATTTGCGAAATGCGATATACTGTTGCCCTTGGTATTAGCCGGTGAACCGGTTGGCGCTTGGCATGGAGTGCGCGGGTATGTCATTAGATCGAAGCCTTAAGGGTAAAAGTACGTTGGAACGGCATCGCAATGTCCTCAAACGGGCGGAACGTATCAGCATGCTGGAAGATAATGAAAAATGGACGGAAGGAAAGTCCGGCATATTTAATCTTCCGAAGGTGGCGCATCGCAAGGCGGTGGCGGCGAAGAAGGCGCCTAAGGCCGAGGCCGGCGAGGCCGTGGCTACTGCGGCGGTTGTGCCTGGCGCTGCAGCTGCGGCGAAACCGGCGGCGGTCGCCGCACCGGCGGGTAAGGGCAAAAAATAACTCATGGTATGCGCCATGGCCTGGATCGCGCCAAAGAGGAGACCAACGCCCGGAATTATTCGTGCAGCGCCTGGTTATTTTATCCTCTTATCCACATTGGGATTCGGGCCGGCTGTCTAGCGTCTGATGTTTCGGGGGGGATATTTATGGCACGCCGCAGTTCCGCAACGCCTGGACTATTGCAGCCGCGAACACTTATTCTCGCGGCGGCATGTCTGATGGCGGGTGTCTGGCTGGGGCATCTGCGCCCGACGACTCCCAAAGCTCATTTACAATCCACCAGTGCGTTACAGGTATATTTTTCGCCTGACGGTGGGGCCACGCATGAATTGGTGCGCCTGCTTAATGCCGCCCAAAAAAATATTGAGGTTCAAGCCTACAGTTTTACCAGTAAACCGGTCATTGCGGCGTTGATCCGTGCCCAACAGCGTGGCGTCAAGGTTGCCATTATTCTGGATCGCTCAAACGTGGAGCGAAGAAATTACCGTACGCGAACCTATCGTCGTTTCATCAGTCCCGGTTTGGAGGCCGTGTACACCGCCGGAATTCCAACCTACATTGACGATCGTTATCTCATTGCCCATAACAAAGTCATGCTCATTGACGGCCACATTATCATCACCGGGAGTTTTAACTTCAGCTATGCCGCCGCTCGCTTTAATGCGGAAAACATGCTGGTAATCCGGAATGTCCCCGCGTTGTTTGGTCGCTATGAGAAGAATTTCCTGTTTCATGAAAACACCAGCCAACGGTATCAATCGGGGCTGGTACTGAAAGATCAATTTCATTTTCCGCATGAGCATTAAACCGGAGTTTTGGCGATAAAATACGTTAATTTTACAGCGCATTATTGCACTGCAAAGCAGCGAGTTTTGCTGGAACATCCGCTAAAAGGCGGAATGACAACCATGATATTTGAATATTTTCGCGCAAGCGGAGCACCATCCTCTCCCCGGTCGTTTGACGGCTTGGTGTATAGTCAACTAGCATACATGCTGGATTTGTGTGTAGGGTTGATCGAACCACGGAAAACAGAACCTTATACAGGCAGTCAGGACTTGGAGCGGGGTAACGCCCCACAAGATGAAATATGAACAGCCCAAATGATTTGGAACCTATCGCGTCGCTCTCCAGCGTGCAAAATGCGCACACGCCCGGTGATGAAAGTCCGGCGCCGACACAGAGCGTTTCCGAAGAATCCGCGCCCGCGGAAGAACCCATCGCCATCATTTCGGACATTCATGCCAACCTGGAAGCGTTGACGGTGGTCATGGAGGAAATACGACGACGGAATATCAAAACGATCTGCTGTCTGGGCGATGTGATAGGCTATGGCCCCAACCCACGGGAATGTCTGGATACAGTCATTGAAAATTGCATGTTCACAGTGATGGGCAATCATGATTTCGCAATCTTTTATGAGCCATATAATTTTAACACGGCAGCGGAAAATGCCGCCTATTGGACCCGGCAGCAGTTTGAAAATGATGCCGATTACACCCGGCGCAATCGTCGCTGGCGTTACCTGGGCGATATGCAGACCAGGGTAATGCATCCACGTTTCATGGCCGTACATGGTTCGCCCCGCCGTCCCATCAATGAATATATTTTTCCCGATGACATTTACTCGGCATCGCAGAAAATCGCGATGATTTTCGAGCGTGTGAATCATTTATGTTTTGTGGGGCATACGCATGTGCCAGGGGTTTTTGTGGAACTTCCGGATTTTTATTCCCCGGAGGATCTCAACAACCGTTATGACATTACGGAAGAAAAAGCGGTTATTAATGTAGGCAGTGTCGGGCAGCCGCGGGATCACGATCCGCGTTGCAGCTTTGTAATTTTACATCCGAAGCATGTTGAATTTATCCGTTTGGCGTATGACATCAATACCACCGTGGACAAGGTTCGCTCTATTGACGCCTTGGATAATTTTCTCGGCCAGCGGTTGCTGGAGGGCGCTTAAGCTGCCCGGCGGTTAAGAACGCTTTTTCCCAGACCCCTGCAATGGAATTCTTATGGATATAAAAAAGATCATTCAACTGGTGCTCATTGCCCTGATCGTCGGCATCGGCGTGCAGTTGATCATGGGGCATTTTTTCGGCAAGCCCCAAGCGGCGGCACCCGTGACGGTGCGGTCGGAAGCCCATGGGGTCGCGATTGAAACGGTTGTAGCCGCACCCGCCCAAGTAGTTCGCTTAGGTTCCAGCGCGGCCGCGGACGGGAAAAAGTTTCTGCTGGCAATGTGGATTGATAATGTCTCCGCTGGTATCAAACGGGTGGAACTCAACTCCCGGCAATATCGGGAATCAGTCAATTCCTCCAAACCACTGGTTCTGCTGATACACCGGAAAGGGTCTCCCCTGCCCTATTCCACAAGCGAAGTCACGGTAAATGGTGCCCGCTATGATGTCGGCGCTCTGGCCTGGTCGTTTGTGCCACGGGTAAAGTCCGGTGCCACCAAGGCGGTTCTAGAGCTGCAACTTGAGAACAGCCGGAACCAGCCGCTGGTATTACTAAAAAAGATTTTTCAGATTCAGCCGCGCAATTATCAGGTCACCATCACCCAGGAAATTAAAAACCTTACCAATCAACCCGAGACCGTGCGGGTGGCCATGCTGGGACCGACCAATTTGCCGCAGTTGGATCGGGAAGCGGACCTACGGATGTTCTGGTGTACCGGCTATCGGGCGGCCAGCAAATACCTTGATACCAGCGGGTTTCCCCATCCCGGCGTCCAACCGTTATTGGAAGGGGGAGTCCAGCCGATTCCACTGGGGAATTTTATCGGGCAGAACCGACTGCTATGGATAGCATCCTCCAATCGTTTTTTCACCAGCATTATGCGTCCCATGCCGTATGGACCGGTACAATATCTGCCGCTGGATAATGGCCGTCAAATTCCGGCGGTTAATTACCTGAAATCCGCGACTTTGGAACGCGTGGACCCGGAAGCCCAGCAGGCCAATCCGCGCGGCGTATTGGCCGTGCGCGTGCAGAGCCGGAATCTGCTTTTACCACCCCATGCGACCACCGCCATGCCGCTGGCGGTTTATATGGGGCCGCTCAAACGATCTATTTTAATGGGTTCGGCCAAGGCCAATGTCAAAACACCAGCCTATCAATATAACTTATATGGTTATCTTGCGGTCATTGATTTTGGCCGCGGCAGCTATTGCTCCTTCTGCACATTTTCGTGGCTGTCGCTGATTATTCTTAAAATTCTGGATTTGATTTATCATTACATCGTTGGTAATTACGGTGTAGCCATCATCATTCTGGTGCTGTTGGTGCGGCTTCTGCTGCATCCACTGACCCGCTGGGGGCAGATCAACATGACTACCATGCAGCGGAAGATGGCCAAAGTGCAGCCGGAGATGGAGCGTATCCGCACCAAGTATGCCAAGGACAAACAGCGCCAGCAGCAGGAAATCATGGCGTTGTATAAAGAGCGCAATATCAATCCTGCCGCCAGCATTCTTGGCTGTTTGCCCATGTTGTTGCAAATGCCGATATGGATCGCCCTGTATTCCGGTTTGGCGGTGGATATTGACCTGCGGCAGGCGGGGTTTATACCCGGATGGATTACCAATCTGGCCAATCCTGACACGCTGGCAACATTTCATACGCCGTTTTCCGTTTGGTTTCTGGGATATACCTACCACGGGCAGGATTTTATCGCCGTGAATTTGTTGCCAATTCTTCTGGGAGTCGTATTTTTCTTTCAAATGCGATTCCAAATGAAACTGGCCCCCCCACCGACGGATCCGCAGCAGGCCCAAACTCAGAAGATTTCCCAGTTCATGGCCATTGTGTTCCCACTGTTTTTATACAACGCTCCTTCCGGCTTGAATCTGTATATCGTCGCGAGCACCTTGGGCGGTCTGGTGGATACGACAGTGGTTCGCCGACACCTTAAAAAATTGGAGGCGCGTCAGGCCGCCGCCGAAATGGCTCTTCAGAAAAAGTAACGCGGGCAATACTGCGGCGGAAGTCTACGATCAAGATCACCCCGGACGCGGGCGTCGCGAAAATACCAGTGCGTTATGGCATACTTCGACCTTAACGCGATAAATCGGTTCCAGAATCGCCGGGGTCAGTACGTCCCGCGGTTTTCCCTGTGCCACGACTTTCGCCTGGTGCAGGATCAGTACGCTATCGGCGTTGGCGCAGGCGCTGTTGAGATCATGTGTAACCCAGATCACCGCTTTATTCTTGTGCCGGGCCAGATATTTTACCCGCGCCATGAGTTCCAATTGATGCCAGATATCAAGTGCTGTGGTAGGCTCATCCAGCAGCATAATGGGCGTATCTTGCACCATGGCGCGGGCCAGCGCCACACGTTGGCGTTCACCGGTGGAAAGCTCATCATACATACGGTCCGCCAAGGCATGAATATCCAAGTCCCACATGGTTTGCGCGATCAAATTGGCCTGAATATTCGCGCCGGCTGGCGCGGCGCTGGACGAACCGCAGACAGCCATGCCATCCTGGTTGTCTGATGAACTTACGCCCGGCGGAAACAGCCGCCGCCGTCTGGCCCAACAACCCATGGCTACCAATTCATGAACGCGGTATGCGAAGCTGACCGTCGGGTTCTGTGGCACATAAGAAATTAGAGCCGCCCGCGCCAGCGGATGCAGCCGCGCTAAATCTTGTCCGCCAACCGTAACAATTCCCGCCGCCGCCGCAAAATGCCCCAAAAGTAATTGCAGCAGTGTGGATTTTCCCGAGCCATTAGGCCCGACAATCATGGTTAATTCACCGGCCTTAAAACTGGCGCTGACGGCATCCACCGCGGGGCGGTTGGAGCCATAATAAAAACTCACGCCTTGCGCGGCCAGGGCCACCATTTTAGTCGCATCGCCTGCTGGAGACGCACCACTATATATAACATTTTCCATTTCTATTGTATCACATCCATGTACGCCGTCGTGTCAGCAGATATAGAAAAAACGGGCCGCCGCACAAGGCGGTGATAACACCAACTGGTAATTCGCCATTGAACCAGGCGCCGGTGCTGCGGACAAACGTATCGGACAGCATCAGAAATATGGCCGCCAACAGCGGGCTGGTGATAAATAGTTGTCGATGATCCGGACCGAATATTCCCCGGCAGACATGCGGAGAAATTAAGCCTACGAAACCAATGGGGCCAGCCACTGTGATGGAAGCGGCCGTGGCCAGTGCGGCCAGAGCAAAACTGGAAAAACGCAGGGAGCTTAATTTAATTCCCAAACTATGGGCCTCGGCATCGGACAACGAAGCGATGTTCATGGCACCGCCAAGTGTTAACGCGCCCGCCCACGCGGCCAAAAACGCCAGCAGAGCTAAGAACAGTAGGGAATGAGAAATACCCTCACTGATGTAGCCGAACATATAGTTTAGAATATCCGCTCTAGCACCATAGGGCACCAGATTGTTAAGCAACATCACCAGGGCACCGCCTATTGTGCTGATGACCACGCCGGAAAGAATCAAGGTCATGGGGTCCAGAATACCGCTGCGTCGCCGGCCGAGCAAAAACACAAACCACGTGGCCGCGGCGGCTCCGGCCAAGGCCGGGATGGCCTGGCCATTGGCAAAAAGTTCCTCCAACCAGGGGTGGCCGGTCCAAGATTGCAGCAGGGCCTCACCAAAGACGATCCAGGCCATCACGCCTACGGTTGATCCGCTGGAAATGCCCAGCACAAACGGATCCGCCAGAGGGTTGCGCAGTAATCCTTGCAACAATACGCCGGCCAGGCCTAACGCCGCCCCGGCGATAGCCGCCGCTCCCACGCGTGTCAGACGCAGTTGTAAAATGTCCGACGGCGGAAACCCCAGGGAAATCGCCCGGCTGCCCGGAGCACCGGGGCCGATGGCCAGACAAAGAATAAATGTCAACACCGTCAACGCAATGGCAAAGACGATCATGGCTTGAAATCGGCCTGCGGTCATAGTTCTCATTTTAATACTCTCCGACCAACACCGGAATATTCAATTATTTTTCGCAGACGTTTGATAATACGCCCGGCTTGCAAAGTCAACATTTGTGCGCGCGGCCAGGTAATAAGATCAATGTGCCTGCCAGACGCCGCGGCGATCGGCAATGTAAACCACGGCACCATACGCGGATCATGGGGGCCGGTGCCGGGGCGCTGTCCTGGTTTGGCAATTAATAGTACCTGCGGATTAAGTTGCACTAATGTTTCTCTGGTAATCGCCGGAAATCCGTCGCCGCAGCGCTGGGCCACATTAACACCTCCAGCCAATGTCACTTCTTCATCCATAAAATTATCCGCACCCGCCACCCGAATAGGATTTACTGAAATGATATATACGACACGCGGTGGGTTCCGGGGGCGGGTACGGGCCATCCGCTCCAACTCATTCTTCAGATTCTTGATTTGCACAGCCGCCTGGGTTTGACAGCCGCTGATTTTTCCAAGGGTCGCGGCGGTACCATAAAGCTGGTGAAAAGTGGTCAGTTGGATATTGACAATCTGGATTCCATGGTTGCGGGCCATTGCCACTATTCCACCTGGTACTCGATTGGGTGATTCCTGAAGTATCAGAGCGGTCGGGGCCAGTTGCAGGACCAACTCCTCATCCAGATGCAGGTAATTGCCCACCACAGGCAAATTCCGCATGGATTGGGGAAGCAGCGGTTTATCCCAGGGAGACACGCCAACGATGGTTTTGGCGGCGCCGATCTGCAGCAGTATCTGCGTAGCCGCCGGAGTAGTGCTGACAATGCGCGGACCGGTTCCGCGGCTGGTGGACAAATGCCTGGCACAACCGCCCAGCAGCGTCAGGCCGCAAAGCCAAGCAAGCATCCGGAAAGAAGTTTTTACCCGCATGTTCCGCCATGCCAAGCAAGGTAAGATCAACACATTACACGATTAATGCCCCAACGGCATGAGAAATCCCGTCTGGAAAGTCCGGCTGCTATGGGGCAGCGGAAGCACTTTGCCCGTAAGCTTTTCGATAGCCCAGCGGCACGCCAGCGATATATGGCCAATGTCCCGGGTGGAAAACGAAGCCTTCAGGTCCGTAAGTTGGGCGCGCGCTTGCAGCCGTCCCAAACTAATGGCCGCCATCTTGCGCACCGGTTCAAATTCCGGGAAAGGTAACGCCATATCATCCAGCCGTCCCGCCAATTCTTTCGCCAGGCGTGGATGGCTCTGACCATCATCAATCATCCCAATGGCCCAAATCGCCGCTTCCCGGGCCGCAATACCATAAGGAGCATGTTTGGGAATACAGGAGATCATAACCGGCAAAGCCGGACGATAGCGCATCAGTCCGAAAAACTGGAAAGACTGTGAAAGCTCCAAGCTATCGGCATCGAATTGCGGCAAATAGCCCGGTTTGGCTATATGCCCAAAAGCATATCGAGAATTTGTCGCGGTTTTTTTCACAAAGACCAGCAATTGCGGCAATGTCGTGCGAACCGCCACACGCCGTATGGCCACCACGGCACCCAACCGCACCGCTTGATTCCTGCTGGACAACAAAGACACAAAATCCTTCGCCGAGGCCTTGTCATCAAGCCGGCCAAGCACCAGACACGCCTGCCGAATCGCGCGTGGCTGCTGGCCGTGAATGACGGATCGGCAGGCATGAATAACCACACGTCGGCTAGACGGCGCCGCGCCCAGCGCACTTAGCGCGGCGCGGGCGTACCAGCGAATGGGCCGGCGCGGATCATTGAGCAGTTCCGCCAACCCCTGAATGGACTTTTTTCCTCCGAGATGTCGCCAAGCGCGCGCCACAAGCAAACGGATGGTGGGATCAGCATTGTTACTCATTTTGAATGCCAAAGGCCGCAGCACCGCTACATCCTGTCGCAATAAAGCCCGCCACGCGATGGCGGCCACCGCCGAATTGGAATCGGTGGCAAACGTCCGCGCCATTTGCCGTTGCAAAGCACTGTCGGTTGCCGACACCACCGTACTAACCAGCAGGCGTTGCGTGCGGCCATGGCCCTGGGTTTTTAGTATATGCATACCCAATGCGGCCAGACCGGACGGCCGCAATATAGCCAGTGATTTAGCCGCCGCCAACCGCAAGGAAAAAGGGCGTGCGGTGTTGCTCACAATCTGTTTCAAAACGGTATCAGCGGACTTGGCATCAACACGTCCTAACGCATGTGCCGCCGCGACCTGAACCGGAATAGACCCAGCCCCCAACTCCAGTCGCCGCCGCCATATCATTGGCATGTACGCGGATTTCCATCGTGCCAGTACCGGGTCGAGTTCCAAAGCGAATGGCGAATGGGTTGCCGCGTCCAGCCGCGCTAAAAAAGATTCGCTATGGCGATCCCGAATGGTTGCCAGCGCTTTTACCACAGAAATTCGAACCGGCAGCGACACGGTTTTGCTAACCGCGAGATGCTCCAGCGGCGGGATCAACATCGCTAAATTGGGAACTCTATGCATGGCCGCGACGCTAATTGCTGAACATGTTTTTGAGATCACTTCAGGAAGGTTCTGCTGCAAGGCCGAATACCAAAGCCGGATCAACGCTGGATTGTAGATCGTGCGGGCCTGGAGATGTTGAAGTTTCGGCAAATGCTGCATCGGATTTCCGATGCCATTCGTGGGCACGGTCGCACTGGCAACAGTACCTGCCAGCATGATCAGCGCGGAGGCGGACCACGGCAGCAACAAACGACAGCGGCGTTTTATTAAGACCGTCGCGGGCCTCATAGCCCCAAGAGCAATACCAATCGACATGATAACTCAACCATTTGTATACACTAATCCGGCCGGGTCAAACGCCAAGTCCGGAAGATCAAAATCACCGTGGCAATACCCATCACCACCAACATAAACCACCAATTCGTCCGCACGAAATTGTAATCATTAAATCCGGGGGCATGAAGCGTGGATAATGCGGCCGCCAAGGGATTAAATTTCAAGATTCCCGCCACCAGACTTAGTGAAAAAAGCGTTCCGCGCCCGGCCCAGAAAACCAGCGTTCCACCAAAAAGCGCCAGGAGTAACATATATGAAACCGCCGTCGCCTGGGCGGTTTTACGAAACCAACTGCTGATGGCGCTGCTGACCAGTAGACAGAACAGCGCGATTAACCCCAGCGTGATCAATACGGTCACCACGCGATCCGCCTGTCCCTTATCAATCACCAGCATCACTGCGTAACCCGGCAAGGTGGCCAGCAGCAACAATAATAACGTCCGGCAGACGCTAAGAAGTTTGCCCAGCACAATAGCGGTGGCGCTTAACGGCGTTACCCGTAACAGTTGCCAAGTCTTATTTTGAATTTCCGAACTGATAAGCCCCGAAGCCAGGCTTGGCGTAATGAGTACGATCAGCGTTACTTGAAACAGAACCATTAATTCGCCCAAAGTCCGCGGCTTAAAACTGATGGAACCGTACGCCGCGGCCAGCATGAGGCCCAGTGAAACAATCAGACAAATACCAACCAGCCGCATCATCCAGTGCGAGCGGCCAAATCGGCTGGTACGAAATTCCTTGACCATCACCGGGTTGCTTAGCGGTCCAATCAGGCCGCTGCGGCGTTGGGGATCAAAAAACCAGAGATACATGATGCGGCGATAGGCCCGAACTTGAGTGGAACGGTCATCGGTAATTTTGCCGCTGTCCCGCGGCCGATCAAAGAGCCATTGCCCCAATCGTCGAATACTCAGCAAGCCTAAAACAGCGCTCAAAGCTAAACTACAGATGACAAATCGAACGATAACGGAATTTCCACCATGGATGGAATTTCCGGCATGGATGGAATTGGCGCCTAAAACATGGAGCATGGCCGGTAAGGGCGAAAAAGAGGCCAGCCACCGTCCCGCCACCACCAGATAGGGTATCTGGGTGTTGGCAACCAGGCGATACGGAATCAACAAAAGGAGGTCCAGTACGAACAACACCGCATACGTCAGTCGAATCGCCGAATCAACATTATTAGCGCGTATGCTTAGATACAATCCCACCGCCGCTGATTCCACCGCCACCAGGCTGAATATCAGATAAAGCGGTAATACCTGGTGCAGGAGGCTTACGCCGCCCATGGCGAAACACGCGGTCATGGCCGGAATGGTTAATAGCATCAATATAATGGGCAATCCCAAAGCACCAATGAGTTTTCCACGAAAAATAGCCGCCGTTGAAAGCGGAGAATTCAGTAGCAGTGCCAACGTGCCACTACGTTTTTCCGCCACCACCGAAGCGGCGGGAAATGCCGGGGCCACCAGCATCACACCTACCAGAATGGTCCACGATAGCAGGCTCAGTACCTGCTGCGCCTGCGTGCCGGCCAGATTGACGCGTCCGTTCACCGGCCAGCGCAGGATCATCACTAACGCCAACACCGCTATCCATGCCACTTGCAGAGCCGCCACGTTAGATTTTCGTAAGACCCCAATAAGTTCTCTACGCACAATAGGATTGTTCACGCCCGCACCTCCGCGGCGGCCATGTCCGGTTTGGGTTCTTGCGTAACCGATAGAAAAGCATCTTCCAGATCCTGCTGCATTTCACGGAACTGGCTGACCCGAATCTGGGCCGACACCAACCGTTGCAATGCCAGCGCCAAACTCTGTTCGTTACCCGTGGTGTTGAACCGCACCATCAGTTCCGATAACGACTCCGTCACCGTCACAGTGGGACCAAGGTGCTGGCGCAAAATGTCCGCCGCCTGCACGACATCCTCTTCGGAAAGCAGTTGAATTTCGATCAGGCGCTGATGCCGCACATCCTGCATAATTTGATCCAGTGTGCCAAACGCCCGCAGTTTTCCGTGCGTCATAATCGCCACCATATTGCAGATTCTGGCCAATTCCGGCAGAATGTGACTGGTAACAATTAAAGTCTTGCCGCTTTGGGCTAGATTCAAAAGTATTTCCCGCATTTCCACACGCGCCGCCGGATCCAGCCCGTTGGCCGGCTCATCGAGAATCAATACCGGCGGATCATGCAGAAGGGTCCGGGCGATCGCTACCCGCTGCTTCATGCCATGCGACAGGCTTTCAACATACAAATCGGCCATGTGCGTGGCGCCGGTAACGGCCAAGGAAGCGTTAATGCGATCCTGACGCTCATGCCGCGGAATCTTAAAAGCCGCCCCGAAAAAATCCAGATACTCACGTACCCGCATGTTGTCATACGAACCAAAGGTATCCGGCATATAACCCACGTAATGTTTGATCTTGCGCGCCTCGACCGTGCAATCCACACCATTAATGGCCGCCCGACCGCTGGTAGGACGACTTAGTCCTACCAGAATTTTTATCGTGGTGGTCTTGCCGGCACCATTCGGCCCGATGAATCCGAGTATCTGCCCTTTTTCCAGTCGGATACTCAGAGAATCCAACGCGGTAAAATCGCCGTAGCGTTTCGTCAGTGCAACGGTTTCCACAACTGCTGTTTCACTCATAATCATTCCTGTATCACTTCAGGCAATTTAGCTTTTTATCAACGCTTCGATTGTACCGTACCCGCCACAGATAACCGAATCGTGGCAATATGCCAGGTACTATTCGGATCTATGCTCCCGCCCACCATCACCGCACACCGCCAACCACCCGCCTTGCTGACATCCGACATTTCCGCAGCGGTCGGATGCAGCAGCACGGTACCGGTGCCATTGGGCGTATCACCTATCCGAACCCACCGGCCTTGCACCGGAGCCATGACACTCACCGGACGCGCTGGCGCGTTGACCTTAAGCGTCAAGACGGCGCTGGTAATTTTAAGCGGCAACACCTGCGGTGGAAGTTGAAAACGCAGATAAATTTTGGCGGGTGAAGAAAGATCGCGCAACCACCGGTGATTCCGAACGTCGTATACCGGGGCTGGGGCTTGCTCGCCGGGACCTGAAACCAGACGGTACGACAAATAAGGCCAGGCTATTGCCACATTAGTTCCGGGAGCACTGTGCCGCACATCCACGGGTATCACCAGAAGTGTCTGATTGAAGACCACGGGATGCTGCGTAAGTTGCACCGAAGGCATTACGGACGATCGCCACCCCAACAGCAATGGTGCCGGTGGGCCGCCGGCGGTAAACAACTGCGCTGCAATGCTATTATGCCGCTGCTCCAGGCGCGTCAGCAATGATGACCGGACAAATTGCCCGGCTGGCAGAATTTCCGCACTTCCCGCCAGGCTTCGCCCGGCACCTAAGTGCGCCAACGCCATTGCTCCACGCGGGGCGACGATGACAGAATTACGCAGATTGGAAAACATGGAGCCGGCACCGGAAATCAGCAATCCCAACGGCCCGAACCGGGCAATCACCGGCGTAATAAGATCGGCTTGCCGACTGGTGTTGTAAGGTACGTCAATCGTGGCGGCAGAGGGAAGATTCAGTTTCTCCCATTGGAATTTACCGTTGGACCGCACGACCATACGCACATCACGTTGCTTGGCGAACGTGGTTGCGGGATTAAATTGAAAGGCCGACGAAGTGGTTAATTCCGCTCCTTGTGCCTGCGGCGAAAACAGCGTGGTAAAACCACGGAGCGCCAGCAAATGTTGGGCCGGGTCGGCAACGGCAATTTGATACGAAGAAAGCGTTAACTTAACTTTCCCGCGATTGAGTTTTCCATTAACAATCAGCACCAGCCCCGCCACCACCGCCAAGAGGATGGCCACTGGGGCCAATCGTTCCAGTCGGTTCTTTCGCGCCAGAAAAAAACCCACCAGCACCAGCAGCACGGTCATTCCGATCAGCACCGCACCAATTACCATGCGCCGGGAAATGCGGTAGCCGATTTGGGATATGGCACTATGTTTGAGAATGTTCGTGGGAACATGAAAACGCGGCGCAGCATAAAAACGGCGCACAATGGGCCACAGTATCGCCCCACCCTTACCATTGGGGTTTAACAATCCTCGCCCATTGATCGCACATACATAGATCTCGCCCAAACCAATGTGCCGCGTCAAGACCGCCGGCCATCCGTTGATTTTCTCCAGGGTCGTATATCCTGGCGCCAGTAGATAAACGAAATGAATGGCTTTTTTCAGATGTACGACGCGTTTACGAATTTCCCGCCCGGAAAACCGCAGCGTAGCAGTATGGGTCTGTCCCACCTTGGTTATGGTCCACGCCGGCCCCAGCAACTCTTCCCCAAAACGGTCGTGAACGCGTTGCGCCTGAAGCCACAGCCTCCCGCCGGATACAATCCAACGCCGCAAGGCGGCAAGCTGCTGCCCCGTTAGCGCCATTCGCCGGCGCGCGGCGACGACCGCATACACACCGTCGTATTCCGAAGCCAGGAAAGGCAGACGCTGGCTGTTGGTGTAAGCCATAATGGACGACAGCCCGTCCTGTTGCCGCATTTGCACGGCTAAATCGACAGTGGCTTGATCGTTGCCATTGGTCACGGCCAATGTGGTGTTTCTGACGATTGGTGTAAATATTCCACCGCTGTCCCGCGCTATAATACGACTCCCTTTGCCGGTGGCCAGCCAGGCCGTGTAATCAGTCGCTTTCTGACCAAGTCGAGGAGGGGGGCAAAATACCGGCAGCGAAATGGTTTCCGCACTCCGGGCGGGCAGCCAGACCGGCTGCACGAATTCCACATTGGACATCCGATCCATGCGCACGCACAAATCCGCATGCACGGCCTGATAGCCGGTATTGCTTAATCCGGCGATGGCGGCATTCCACTGATTGGCACGCGCGGATAATGTCGCCGCAGATACGGTCTCAAGCTTGACATTTGCACCCGCCGCCTGCTGGCTAACACGGGCTAACATTACAACCAATAAAAATAAGGCCGCCCATCGGCTCATCACAGCACTCCTACATCGTCCGCATCCACGCGAACCATGATCTGAAGATTTAACATCGTATCGTATTTATCTTCGGATGCCAATCCGCCACTGTATTATTTCACCAGAAGCATCATCCCTACGGTTGCTTGGGCAATGCTGCGGCAATCAAATATGCCGACAGTCGCACCACGCTACCGCGGTCGGCGATCTGGCACGCGGGAATGCCGCGGCGACCACCGCTTTCACACTTGTTTTTTCTGCCAGCGGCCACGGGCGAAAACGATAGCGTTGAATATTCCACGGTAATTGAGGTCAATCCAGATTGCCACCCACACCGCCACCAGATTTTCATTGTGTATGCCGTGCTGGAAAAGCCAGTACAAGGCAATAGCCAAAACCGCCCAACGCACCACCAGGATGCCGGATACCGTGCAGATCATCGGCAACACCGTTTCCCCCGCCCCCTTTAATGCTCCGGAGAGCACAATGGCCAGCGCAAAAGCCGGCTGCGACAATCCCGCCAGCACCAATGGCCATAAACCCACGTTTACCACCGGCGGGGAATCGACAATCAGGGAAAGCATAAAACGCGGAAAGAAAACCATCGGCAACGCCAGCGCGGTCATGGTGCCCAGTCCCAGCATGTTGGCAATGCGCCCGGCTTGCCGCGCCGCATCCGGTTTGCCCGCACCCAGATACTGCCCCACCAGTGTGGACGCGGCAATGCCAAACCCGAAACCCGGAAGAAACGAGATGGATTCAATACGCAATACAGCGCTATGCGCGGCCATCAGATAGCCATTCGGGTCATTCCTGGAGTTGATGACAAATATCACAATGAGAAACTGCCCACCCCACAACAGCACGCCCTCCAGCCAACTGGGAATGCCTATTTTCAGCACCCGCGTGAGAATATGCGGCACAATTTTTAGATGCCGCAAACGCAGCTTGATCGGGCTTAATCCGCTGAATAAAACCACCGCCGCGGACAGGCCGCCCGCCAGATACGCCAGCAGCGTGCCGAACGCATCGCCGCGAATTCCCCATGCCGGCAGACCGAACCAGCCAAAGGTAAAGCCTCCGGACGCC
The DNA here is from genome assembly GCA_049977145.1 of Phycisphaerae bacterium. Classification (GTDB taxonomy): domain Bacteria; phylum Planctomycetota; class Phycisphaerae; order WQYP01; family WQYP01; genus JAMDCX01. The sequence continues at coordinate 18,329 of JBMFGW010000027.1, read as the reverse complement.
ACCAGATTCACCAGCATCACCATGAACATAATGGCCATAGGCCGCACGGTGTCACCAGCCCCGCGAATACAGGCCATACCAATCTGCGCAGTGGTCTGCAGACTGATGGTAATGACCATAATCTGAAGATATTGCTGCGCAAAAAGCGCGGATAGCCCGCTTAGGCCGCAGCCGTAAGCAATTGGCCGGGCAAACACATACAGCACCACCGACAACAGTGTACTGATGATAAACGCCGCACTGAGGGAAGTGCCGGCCACCCGCCGTGCCATGCGGGCGCGGCGCGCGCCAAAGGCCCGGGCCACAATGGCGGTGGCCCCTACCGCCAGGGCCGCCGTCATCAATCCAGCAAACCATTGCAGATAGGTCATGATGCCCACCGCCGCCGCCGCCGCGGATATGGTATTGGCACTGCCCGGTAGATGGCCGGCGATGACCGTGTCCGTCAATCCAATAACCGCATTGAGCACCTGTTCCATGATCGCCGGACTGGCGAGTTTCAACACCAATGCGGCCGTAGGCTTTTGGTCCACAAAATCCAGCCGGCCGCCGGATTTTACCGTCAGCAGGGGTTCAAGTTCCTGCGGGGCCATGCTGGCTGCGTCGGATTCTTCCCATTCGGGATAATCAGTGGTCGCTTTCACGATCTTACCCCACGCGCTTCTTTGGCGATGATGCGGCGGTCCGCGCCCGACGGTGTGGCGTTTTGGCGCCTGGCGCGACTGGATTTTCCACCATTTTTTGTCGCGTTGCCAACGCTAAAAGTTCCTCCGCCTGCGCCAGGGATGTGGGCGTGATATTTTTCCCGGCAATCATTTCCGCGAGTTCGGCAATCCGCGCCGGGCCGGTCAGCGTGCCCACGGTGGTATAACTTTCCCCGTCACGCACCATTTTCCGTATGCTGATGTGTCGGTCCGCATACGCCGCGATCTGCGGCAAATGGGTAATGCACAGCACCTGATGCCGGCCCGCGATAGCACGCAGCTTTTCGCCGAGGATCGTGCCCATCCGCCCACCTACATTGGCGTCAATTTCGTCAAACACCAGCACACTAACCCGATCCGACGCGGCCAGAATGGATTTCACCGCCAGCATCACACGCGATAGTTCTCCACCGCTGGCAATTTTACGCAATGGCCGCGCCGGCTGGCCCGGATTGGGAGCCAGCATAAATTCCACCGCTTCCAAGCCGCTGGGGGAAACGAACGGATCATCCCCAGCTCCATCCACCCCCGCTAATGCCTGCGCTGGCGGAAACTCAATATAAAACCGGGCGTCTTTCATCCCCAAGTCCGCCAACTGCTTATGCACGCCGGGGATTACCCGCTGTGCGGCTTGCCTCCGCCCCTGTGAAAGTTCGGCCCCGCACTTGGACAATTGCTCTTCCAAGGCCACAATATGCGCCTCACAGGCGCTGGAGTTTTGTTCCGTGGATTTTAATTCCGTCAGTTGTTCCCGGAGGTGTTCCTTATACTCCAGCAGTTGATCCATACTTCCGCCGTGGCCGCAGTATTTGCTTAGCAGGCGATTGAGCGTATTGAGCCGATCCGTCACGGCGACAAGTTCTTCCGGATCCAATTCCAGACGATCCAGCGTACGGCGCAGGGTGAAGGCCGCATCATCCAGAGCCAGGGTGGAATCCTTTACCTGCCCGGCGGCGGCAGTGAATTCCGGATTCAATTCCGCCGCCTCCAGCAGCACCGCGGTAACGGTTTTCAGCCGACCAATAATGGCGGCATCATCTTCATACAGAGCCTCATAAGCGCTGCCGACCAGCCGTTTGATTTTTTCGATGTTGCTTAACAGCCGATGTCGGGCTTCGAGTTGTTCCAATTCCCCCGGCTGCGGATTGGCATCCTCTATTTCTTTGAATTGAAATTCATAAAGTTCCATCTGCTGCCGCCGCAGAGTCTGCGACGCATTAAGCTCCCGTATCTGGTTGCGGAGTTCCCGTCGCTGCTGGTAACAATCGCGAAATTCCCCGGCGATTGGCCCCAATTGGCCCGCATCATCCAGCAACGCCAATTGATTTTCCCGCTTGAGCAGGTATTGCGCATCATGCTGGCCATGAATATCCACCAGCGTTTCGGCGATATTTTTCAGCATGGAACCCGTCAGTGGATGGCCATTAAGAGAGGCGGTGGTGCGGCCTGATTCATGAATTCGCCGCACCAGCATCATTTCCGGTTCATCCGTTAATGGCAGATCGGTAATTTCCGCCAGACGGCGGCGCATGAGGGGATTCTGAATCATAAATACGCCCGTGATGCGGGCTTCCGTCGCGCCCGCCCGCAACATGTTCTGCCCGGACCGCAACGCCAGCAACAGTTCCAAAGCCCCCAACACCAGCGACTTGCCTGCTCCGGTTTGTCCCGTAAAGCAGTTCAGCCCGGTGTCAAATTCAACCGTCACATCCGCAATCACGGCCAAATTGGAAATATGCAATTCACGCAGCATGAGCTACCCATACATCTCCGCCAAATACCAGATATTCTACCCGGAGTGTCGAGGAAGTGCAGGAAATCATACAATAACAGTAACCGTCCACGGGGCCTAATTATTTCACAACCTTGTTCCTCCATGGCGCCCCGCCACAAGGGCGGCTTCGGTTATAGCAACAACGCAAGCGGTCTATTCTTTCTCGTCATGGCTTTGGCTGGATTCACTATTGGAGTACATCGGCGAACCATCGCGTCACCAACGTACCACCGCATGCAGGGGCTCATCCGCGCTGGAGGATCCGACCGCGATTTCATATTTGCCCGTTGGAACCTTCCACCCATGGACGGCGGTGTCGTAATATGCAAAATCACGCCAATCCAAATTCATGGTAACGGTTTTACTTTGTCCTGGCTTCAGGTTCACCCGTGCAAAGCCCTTGAGCGTCTGTACGCATCGGTTCTTCCGATCCACCAGCGGATGAATGTACAACTGTGCGACCTCCGCCCCCGTCATTTTTCCGGTATTGGTTACTTGTGTCGTAACTGTAAGCGTACGCTGTTTACCGATTCCCGTGGAAGTTACCCGCAGGTGACGCATGGTAAACGTGGTGTAGGAAAGGCCAAAACCAAATGGATACAAGGGTTTAATGTGCTCTTTGTCATACCAACGATATCCGGTATAAATGCCGCTGGTAAAATCAATAACATTATTAACTGCCGGGAAATGGCCGTAAGCTGGCTCATCACGCCAATGGCGGCTGAAGGTGTCCGGTAACCGCCCGCTGGGGTCAATGGTTCCGAAAAGGATCCCGGCCACGGCGGTGTTGCCGTTTTCACCGGGATACCACGCATAAACTAGCCCCGCGACTTTGTGAATCCAACTGCTCATGCCGATTCCCGCACCAGCATTGACTACCACAATCGTGTGCGGATTGAGTTTGGCAATCGCCCGAATACTCTGATTCTGATGACCCCACAAACGATAACCGCGGTCGATACCCTCGCCCTCATGTTGCGGGCCAAAGCCTACGCAGGCAATTACCACGCCAGCTTTGGCAATTGCTTGGCGGTCCGCAGGGTTGGATACCGGATTCGAAACAATGGCCTGTGCGGCTGACCGAATCCCCAGAAATTGCACTTTTACATGGGGACCCGCCGCCTGGACAATCGCATCCAACATGCTCACCGGAGGATTCAAGATCGGATGCACATACGCGCTGCCGCCGCCGCCAGTAACCGCCGGTGACGCCATCGGCCCCCAGACCACAATGCGTTTCAATTTTTTACGGTGTAATGGAAGAAAGTGATTCTGGTTTTTCAACAGCACAGTGCCTTCGGCGGCAACCCGCAGGGCCACCGCCGCGCTGGCCGGATCATTAAGTGGAATCTTATGGTTGAAGCGACTGCGTTTAGCAAATCCCATCCCCACAATGAGTCGTAGAATCCTTCGCACATGCGCATTGATCGTGGTGATGGAAACTCTTCCCTCCGCCAGAGCGTGACGGATATTGGTCTGGGAATAGAAACCGGCGTTGGGCATTTCCAAATCAAGGCCGGCATTCAGTGACCGGGCACATGCGTGATTGGCTCCCCAATCAGACATCAATACGCCCTTAAAGCCCCAGTGTCGTCGCAATATATTGGTAAGCAGAAACTTATCCTGCGCACAAAACACACCATTAAGTTGGGAATAGGCACACATCATGGACCAAGTATGGCCACGCCGCACCGCCGCCCGAAACGGCGGTAGATAAATTTCTTCCAGCGCCCGGCGACTGATCACACTGTTGTACCCGGCATCGATGCCATCTTCGTAACCGACAAAATGCTTGGCACAGGCCGCCACACCCGATGATTGCAATCCACGTATCCAATGTACCGCCATGGCCGAGGTCAAAAATGGATCTTCACCCAGAAACTCGAAATTCCGACCATCCTGCGGTTCACGCTCCACGTTCATTCCCGGCCCCAAAACCAGATCTACGCCTCGGGCCTTGGCGTCGTGCGCAATGGCTACGCCTTCGGCATGGGCCAGTTTCCGATTCCAGGTCGCCGCCAGGCAAACGGAAGCGGGATACGCCGTTGATAATCCCGACTCAACAATCCCGCACGAGGCATCATTCATAAAAATAAATGGAATTCCCAAACGCTTGATCGGCTGGGTCATGGGTGAATTCCCGGATAAAAGTCGGATTTTTTCGCCTAATGTCATGCGGTTCAGCAACGCATCCACTTTTATTTCAACTTGGCTGGGCGTCTGCCCACCACGGCAATGTTCGTAAGTTGCGTGCGTAACTGGACTCTGCGCAGGTGTAAAGGAACTATGTACACTATACAGTTGGAACGCATTAAACAAAGACGTATTAACGCCCGTGCCCGCAATGGCAATCATACCGTTACGGGCCGGTGTTACGTTCTTGAATTCTTCATAATTCGTACCGGGTTGGTAGGATCTTAATAATTTTGAATCATTCATGTTATACGTATAGCTATACGACGTTGTCGCCGCTGTACCCTTGGTCAAAGTAAGTAAGACGGTCGGAATATTGCCACCGGTACGGATACCCTCGGCATAGGCGGAATAAATATATACATCGTAACGGCCGACAGGATTAAGCCCGGTCAAGGTGAGCGTATCAGGCCCGTAGGGCCTATCGGGCGATGATTGATCGCTATTGGGATTGGCATTCCACGTTCCGGCCGGGAAATTGACGAAGGGCGGAAGGATTCCGCCGGCGGGCATGTATTTTCCGTTGGTCGCGGTAACGTACCACGGCGACTGATAGCTTGGGATGGCTTCAACCAAGGTTCCCATGATAGTGGGCTGTTTGTTGTTTACATTCAGGGGGCGAATGGACAGGCGGTAATACTTGCGGTTCGTTTCCACGAATGTTCCCGTAATGTTGGTCAGTTTGCCGTTTGAATCCAGGGGGTTAAAAGATATGTTGTAGGGTTGGGAGCCATTGGCACCAAAAGCGTTCCACTCATTGCGGCCTGTGGCCGGTGCCGCCGCTACCGTACCATTCGCCGGCGTTATCATATTTATCGGCCCCCAACCCAGCACCACGCTGACCAGCGAGGCCCCTAAGGTCGAACTCGGTGCCATGCCCATTATCAACATGGCCATCACAAAAAGCCCGACGACCAACGTGCTCCGTGAAGACCGTCGTGAATAGTCAAAAAAGCCAACAGGCATAAAATACTCTGTCATAGGACAAACGATACCGCAAAGCATAACAATATTCTGGAGAATACCATGGTGAAATATCGGTACCGTCCCATTTATGGATGAATGGTGGCACTGGCGTGCAGGCCATCCGCTTCGGCATTGAATTTTGTGAATGCCTGCGTCATGCGTTTGTAGACCGTGCCATTACGCCGGATCAAACCATAGTTGGAATTTTCACCGCCTGAATACAGCGGTGACGGCCAGCGCCCCCAGCGCGGTTCATCCATATATTCCCACCAGTCGTAGCCAACCACCTGCGGCACCGCCAGAGCATAACGTAAATACCTGACAGTATCCGCCGCACGTTGGGTTTGCGTATTAACCAGCAGGCCGGCGCCAATAGTGTTCGGCAAGCCGCTGTCTTTGGCCCGGAAGGAGAATTCCGCAATGATCATGGGCTTGTCAAACGCGGCAAACTTCTTGAGTAAGGGCGTGGGATTGGTAACGTTATAAATATCCACCGATATCACATCGGTATATTTTGCATCCGCCGCCGCCACCAAAGCCCCCGGCCAGCCCGGAAACTTCTGCCCCAAATAAAGATGGTTCGGATCCGCCGCTTTGATGGCATCCCGGCATACGCGGCTGTAGCGGCGTGCCACCATACCCGTGAATGTGCGATCATATTGTAAATATTGTGTCCCCGCGGCCGTCTGCAATTGGCTTCCGATAAAAGGTTCGGGTATGTGTTGCGCAAGGCCCAGTGCGTGCCATGATTTGTATTGCGTACGCCACGCCTTATTGAGCGCGCTGATTTTTCCGTAGCATTTCTTTAGAAAGGCCACCGCGGCGTTATGCCCGGGTGTCTGCGGGGGAAAATCCAGAAATCGCATTAATATACCATCCACCACAGGTGATACCCACCCCGGTCCCCAACCTCCATCTAATTCATTATCACTGTACCAGCCCAGGAAATTCGAATCATTTTTCCAAGGTGTACAGCGTCGTTGGCACAGCCTGTCGGCAAAAACCGCAAAGTGTGGATTAAACACATCCGGAAACGATTCATGCCGTGCCCCGGCATAACCAACGCCGATATTCAAAACCGCAGACAGCGATAGTTGCCGCCCCTTAAACTTGGCTCCAGCGCACTGCGGATCCGACCATGGGCCGATATTATTGAATCCCCACGCCAACAAACGCCGCGCTTGGATGTCCAATGATAATAAGGATGTCGGACGACAGCGGTGGGTGCCTTGCCATGGCATCAACAGGTCCGTCGGAATCATCTCTTTACCATACACCCCTTCCAGCCTTTCAATATGCGGCAGGGTTCGCACTTCATCAACACCCTTGACCAGCGTCCGTTTCCCCTGCGGGTTGATCACCCACCAGAGGCCATGGACCTTGGCGACCCTGAAAAAGTGGACGGGTGCCACTTTCCCAGATTTCCCAGACCGTGTTACCAACTGAACGGCGTTAAAAAGCGATGAATTCACCGCTGATCCCTTGACTTGGATTTGGCCGGCACGATTCGGCTTAACGTTGCGGAACTCCTCATAATTGGTGCCACGCCGGTAGCTGGACAGTAATTTGGGATCGCTCATATTGTAGGTATACGTATACGATGCAACCGCCGCGGATCCCTTGACCAGTTGCAGCGACACCGTGGGCGTGTTGGCTCCGGCGGCGGTGTTGCCATCCATGTATGCACTGTAAATATACAAATCATAAGTGCCACCGGGATTCAAACCGGAAAAAGTCAACGTGTCTGTGAAGGGGTTTTTGGGTGATGACTCGTCGGTACCGTTGTTGGTATTCCACGTTGCCCCCGGAAAACTGATGAACGCCACCGCCTTCGGCACAATAGGTGTCCCGGATGCGGTGCGCTGGATCCACGGCCCCTGGTTTACGGCACCGGGATATGAACGCCCATGTCCCAGCGTATAGGTCATCGAAACAGTTGTCGGATTGCCGTTGGAATCATCCATGGCCGAGAGGGTAAACGGCGATGTATAACTGGCATCCACACCCAAATAATCCCAGTTATTGTTACCCATAGAAGGGGCCGCCGCCACCGTACCGAAAGGTACCAGATGGCCGGATTGCGAAGGGGTCGGACCGGTTCCGCTTTGTGCGCCGGGACCATCGCCCGCCCACCCCAATCCGACGCTGATCAGCGTCGCGGCGGAGGTAAAGCCCGCAGCCGTAAGCAGACACAACGCCATGATTGTCAGCGCCATGGAATGGGTAAACTTCAACATGCGTCAATTTCCTTTTATATCAATGGGTACGAACCGTTGCACTACCAATACCAGTAAGGCCCGTGATAGTATCGGGCTTTCATTTGGCCTAAATTTTTCCACACAACTGAACCGTCATTAAACAACTCGTTACCGCCATCCGGCAGTGGGCCGCGTGTGATGTTGTTGGACCAGGCCGGGTAGCCCATGCTCAAGCCCAAATCATTGGCACCGTTGCTGACCGGAGCGTCCAACAATACCAGATCCGACATGAGAATACTGGAAGGAGAAGATATTGGGCGATTGGCGTACTGATTGGGGGCGGTATTTAACAAGGAGTATTGGCCCCAGTAGTTGTTCTCTCTGGCCAGGACGCCGTCGATACCCACCCAATAGTTGTAGCTTATGTAGCAGGTGCCGGCTAGCCAACTATCATACTGTTGCTGGCTATTATAATGATCCAAACCGATTCCACCCTGCGCATACGGCTGAATGGGTGATACATTCGCGGAATTGCTGGACGCATCCCAATTTTGTGCTGAAAAATACCCGGCCAACGGACTGTACAGCAACGCGATATTGCCCGGTGTGGGGCTAAGTACACCCGGCAGAATATTAGTCATAACGTTGGCGGAAGTTCCTCCCCAACTCGAATAATAAAGTAACGGGGGACCCCAAGTTGGGAACGGAACCGTGTAAGCTCCTGTGGGTTCCTGCTGCGGTTCGCCATTGGCACCCATTGCCATGGGCCATGAATTACACGGTCCCAGTGGATATTGTCCCTTATAAATATTGGCATATTCAAACAACGCCTGTCCCAGCGTGTGCAAATTCGCCGCGCTCTGCAGCCGCAACGCCAGATTCTTTGCCCGTGCCAGCGCCGGTAACAGCAACGCAATGAGCAAGGCGATAATTGATATCACCACTAAAAGTTCCACGAGGGTGAAGGCGCTTCGTCGTTTCATAGAAAAACTCCTTATCTGAGTGTTCAGTGTGAAGTTTTCAGTTTTTAGTCCCGGCGCGCCGAAAAAAAAAGAAGGGCCGTGAGAGTTAATCTCATCGGCCCTCCCGTCGTCGTCCATTATCGGCGGTTTCCCATACGGGAACAACACAAGTACGAAAACCCGCAGCACAGGGGCGGCCACAGGCCGATCAATGGCGGGCAGGATGCCCGCCCCCCAAATTCACATAGCCACCGGATTGCCGGTGGTGCAACGGACCATTTCCACGGCCCGTCACCCCATGGCGTCGCTGCGTCACACCGTCTTCCGGCGCTTCAACAGCAGCAAGCCCAAGCCGCCCACCGCTACCAAACCCCAAGTGGCCGGTTCGGGCACCGCGTAAACTTGAAACGCGTTGAACAGCGATGTATTGACACCCGTACCCGCAATGGCAATGGTACCGGTATTATCCGGTGTCACGTTTTGGAACTCTTCATAGTTCGTGCCAAGTTGATACGAGGCCAGTAAGTTCGAGTCGCTCATGTTGTAGGTGTATGTATACGATGTGGTGGCTGCGGTTCCCTGGGTTAAATTAAGCGACACGGTCGGGGTATTGCCACCGGTCAACACGCCCTGCGTGTAAGCGGAATAAACATATACATCATAACTGACAGCGGGGTTCAGCCCCGACAGAGTAAGTGTATCGGGACCAAGGGTATTGGTTGGGGATGACTGGTCCGTGCCGGAAGAACCATTCCAAGTAGCGCCCGGCCAATTGGCAAATGGCGAAAGGACGCCACCGGATGGGTAGACTTTCCCGTTCGTGGCCGTAACGTACCAGGGGGATTGATAATCTGTGGCTCCGTATTCCGTAAAGGTGGAAGCGGTAACCTCATCAAAAGTCGCGGTAATACCCGTCGTGTTGCCGTTGGAATCCAATGGATTAAAAGAGATGTCATACGGCGCAGAACCGTTGGCCCCAAAGCCATTCCATTGATTACCGCCCGTTGACGGTGCGGCAGCCACCGTACCATTGGCCGGAATGACCATATTGGATGGTCCCCACCCCAGTACAACACTGACCAACTCGGACGCCGACGCCGTTCTAGCTAACCCCGCCACCGCCGCCACCGCAAGTGCCGCAGCTACCAGCGAGCAACCACGAGAAAATGATGAACGATTGGAAAACATAAACGACTCCTTCCGCTCCATATTGGAGCTGTCTGAATTGTCCATTGTCCGAATGGACGACGGCTTGCCGCAACCATCTGCGGCGGATGGAACGATGCTGGTTTTGGATTTCATACCAAACCTCCTTAATAAGAAACCAATCTTTGCTCTCCACACTCCACGCCAGCCACACGGTTGGCAAACATGGAGTTAAGAGGACCTCAGCAAATACTGCCAAGCACGAGAACCTGCACCACCGAAGCGGCCAGAGCCGATCAACGGCGGGTGAGGACACCCGCGCCCCCAAATTCACATAACCACCGGCTTTGCCGGTGGTGCAACGGACCATTTCCACAGTCCGTCACCCCATTGCGTTGCTGCGTCAAACCGTCTTCCGACGCTTCAGCAACAGCAGGGCCATGGCACTGATGCCTACTAAACCCAGCGTGGCCGGTTCGGGAACCGCCTGGGTCAGCAGGACATCATGGACGGTGGCGCTTTCACCATTCACGCCGATGGCGATCGCCTGTATTCCGGTGGGGTTGGCATTGCTGCCGCTCGAACCGGTGTACGAATAAGTGGTTCCCAACTGGGTGCCGTTGTAAAACCAACTCGCGGTCCAATCCGCGCCCATAGTATTGAGTACGATTTGTGCGGTCTCATTGGGTGTAATATTGGCGCTGCCAGCACCAATTGTGTTCCCGGGACCGGGGTACCATTGGCTTCCACCGCTGCCGTACTCGAGCATCCACGGGCCGGGGGACTTAAAGAACGGCGTAGTTGAGCTGTTGACAAAACCCAGGGCCACGAAACCATCCTGGGCATTGTTGCCCGCCGTGTTAGATGTGGGGTCCAAGGTCGCTGACAACGTGTAAATATAACCACTGGAAGGCAGAAAAGCTGTTCCCGCAACATCCAAAGCACCGCCGCCGGTTGAATTCAACGAACCGATAACCGTGCCGTTGGCCATCCAATGTTGGGAGCCGGCGTCTTCGCCTTCATTCCAGTTTTCAAAACTACCCAAGCCGGTGTTATCAACCGGAGGGGTCGTGCCATTAAGCTCGGTCGTGGCACTGCCGGTGAGCGGATCATAGATCAGAGTGGTTGCAGAGGCCGCACTGGCCAAGCCGACACACGCCACAGCCGCGACCGCAGCCATCAGGGAAGAACTGGAAACATACTTGTGTAACATAAGAAAACCTCCAAAAGAAACTATTTATTTTTCCCTTCTCCACGCCAGCCGCATGGCCAGCAAAAATGGAGATGAGAAAGATCATCAAAAACCGGCAGGTATTATAACCTGCACCACAAGGGCGGCCACAGGCCGATCAACGACGGGCAGGATGCCCGCCCCCCAAGATCACATAGCCACCGGCTTTGCCGGTGGGTGCAACGGACCATTTCCACGGCCCGTTACTCCATTGCGTCGCTGCGTCAAACCGCCTTCCGGCGCTTCAGCAACAGCAGGCCCGAGCCGCCCGCCGCCACCAAGCCCATGGCGGGTGCGGACACCCGCCCCCCAAGGTTAATGGCCGCCGAGGTACGGCGGAGGTAACGGGCCGTATTCACGGCCCGCTACCCAATTCCGTCGCTGCGTCAAACCGCCTTCCGCCGCTTCAACAGCAGCAGGCCTGCCGCGCCACCAATGGCCAGCAAGCCCCAAGTGGCCGGTTCAGGGGTGGAAAGCGTAAAATCACTGATGGTCCCATCAATGACGGCATTTTCCACACCAACATACGCAATGTCAGGATTAGCCGACGAGAACGTATATGTGGTCCCAGCGCCCCCGATGTTGGCACCGTCAACTAAGAAAGTAACCGTCCAATTAGCCGCCTGGGTATTGAGGATAATTGTTTCGGTAAGCGGAGCACCGATCGTCGGAGGATTGTAGGTATGGCCGTTTTGGTTACCAACCCCTACATAGCCACAAGTTTCGTGTACATGGCCGATGACCGTGCCCGCCGATGAGCGCGCCACCATCCACGGACTGGCACCCGTCGGGCTAGTGCTGTCAAACGCCAAGCTGTGGCCCGTGCCTTGGGCTGGATAGGTTGACGGCAAAAAGCCGAGACCCAGCCAGTCAGAACTCTGGGAGCTACCATAGCTGCCATTTCCTGTCGGTCCATTCGTATAGGGGTCCATAATTGCGGAAAGCGTGTACACATTACCCGCCACTGGAACAAAGGGCAGATACGCGCTATCGCGTGATGTGCCGTTGGTGTTGGCAATGCCATTGCTGTAACCACTGTCCGCCCACGCATACCCGGCATTCCAAGTGGGACTGCCCGTGTAATTGTCAATCACCGGCGTCGCACCATTGAGTGTGCCGATGGTTGCTGAAGGGGTGCCGGCCCCGGTAAAGTCCTGATAAATGATATTATCAGCGGTGGCCGCACTGGCCGTCAGGCCCAATGCCGCCAACACAGCGCCGGCGATGACCGCTTTGGCCATCAGGGTTGAACTGTTGTGAACTACGTTTTTTGCATTGATACTCATAAAGATTCTCCATTTTTTTCTTCTCCCGTACTTCGTAAAGATAAGGAGAAAGAACTTGACTAACCCGCCAAGCCGGGCGGGCGACGGATTCACACACCAACATTGGTTGTGAACATTGCGTACTGAAAACTACAATCTAATTCCAAAGACCTCCTTCCATCCACCCTGTTAAATTCCTGGTTGGTTCCGGCGCGTTACAAACTTGGAAGTCACCGCTCATCCAAGTTGGTTCGCAACCGGCGTGCAGCCTCACCAACAACAACTATTTTTCCAACCGTACCATGACCATTCTCCCGGTGTTCAAATGAACCATCGAATATGAATTTGAACAACCTATGAGATACTATACACCCTATTCAAGAAAAGTCAAGCAAAACTTGAGAAAAAAAAGAATAATTTTTTTTGTTTATTTTTGCGAAAATTACCGGCGTATTATAAGACCTAACCTGCCAAGGCCGCCAATTTCGTGACGAAGGTTACAGGTTACAGGTTACAGGTTACGGGTTACAGGTTACAGGGGACAGGGAGGTGGGAGGTGGGAGGTGGGAGGTGGGAGTTAGAAGGGTTTGATTCACAGATTTGTAACCGTTCACGCACGATGTTTTTTGCGTATCCACCACGCGCGGCGGCAGACCGAGCCGCGACCGTAAGGGAGTGGTACCGCCGTGCACGCATACCGAGTTCGGAAGGCCGAAAGCCCGTGCACGGTTAATGTTAGCCATGGGCAGTTACGCTGGCGGCCTGAATTCCGACATTGGCATTGCCGGTGGAGCTTACCCCCGAGATGTTGGTGGCATCCGTTACGGTCAGCACCTCGCCAACCTTACCTTTGACCTTCAGTGTCAAAATTCCGTAACCATGGTTGGCCCCGGTTCCGTCGCCGTCCCTGGTGGGTAGAACAACATCCTTATGAAATTTACTCACGACACTGCCGCCGGAGCTTAAAGAGACGGACAGATCGGATTTGCTGTCAAAGGAAATCAAATAGACCCGAAGTGTTTCCGATGGGGCAATGAGTTTTGAGGTAAAAGAGAATTTGTTACCGCTTTGCCCGCCGCCATTACCATTGCTGAAAGGCCCGTTCACAAAAACAAAATTGTTACTGGGACCGTTGTTGGCACCGGTAAAGGTGACATATGCGGGTGCCGGACCGGAGGTCCAGGCGCTGAGGGTCGGACAGTTTAATGCACTGAAACTCGCGACGTTGGAGGCGTCGGTATTCATGCCATCAGTCTGGCCATTATAACCATAGTAAACCCAGGCCCCGGTACCTTTGCTGATATTGATCGGGTTGGAAGGCTTGAATGCCCGCGATGGGGCTGCTGCAACATGCCCCTTGATGCCGACGGCCCAAGCTGTAGCGCCGAATGTCGCGCCCAGCAGGGCCATGCTGGCCGCGACCGCCAGAATTGTGGAACTCCGAATCTTCAATGATTTCATATCCATAACATATTCTCCTTATTATTTCCTTCGGATTGCATGGATGAGCAGTCCGAATCAACTTCAACACTTTAGCGGTGACCACATGGTAGAAACAAGTCACCGTTTTTTATTTTCTCGGATTTTCAGGGATGGTAATGCGAACCGCCTGAATGCCAATATTACTTAGTGCGGGCTTCTTGACGCCGTGGATGTCGTTGGTATCCGTAAACGTCAGCACTTCGCCAACTTTGCCTTTAACCCGCAGCGTCAAAACTCCATAACCATGGCCGGAGCCGGTACCATCACCATCGTTGGGAGCGCTATATGGCAACACCACACCGATTTTACTGAAACTTCCGCCGGAGTTCAGGGTTGCCGCAAGGTTCGCTTTGCTGTCAAAGGAAACCAGGTAAAGCTTCAGCGTTTCAGATGGCGCTATGAGCATGGTTTGAAACGATAAGCTGTTGCCATTGGCTCCCGCCGCCGGAGCCTGGTCAAAAACAAAATCCGTGGATGGCCCGGCGGGCGCTTTATGGAATGTCAGCCAGATATATCCACCGGCGCTGCTTAGACCGGGAATGCCGGTCAACGGTGAAAAATTCGCAACATTACCGGGGGAGAATATCGCACCGTCGGCATTTCCGTTGTATCCATAGTACGCCCAGGCGGCCGCACCGTGACTGATATTAATTGGCGTGGCCTGATTTTCCGCACTGCCGGGCGGCGAGCTTAACGCTCCGGAAATCGCACCCGGAGTGCCACCGGTCGTCTGAAAACCGGCTAAAACCAACCGCGCAACATGAGCGCCGGGTTGATTGGCGGAAACTCGGGATTGCGCAACCGCCGCGATCCGCTGGCAGAGTAAAATAAAGCGATACTTCCAGGCGGTCGCGTGATGGAACGGCTCTTCGGCCACCTGGGAACGTAATGTTTCCAGATCAAATTGAATCTGGTCGAGCTTGAAAACCCAGCCATATTGATAGACACGCTGGCCGGCGATCGCGCGTGTTACCTCCGCGCGCCTATTGGTGATCTGCTGGATGAATGTGGCCCGCGCGCGGGCATGATTGAATTGCACGCTTACAACTTCCGGCGCGTTGACCGGGACAGAATTCAAACTCACGGTTGTGGTAACAGTGCCCGCAAAATACGAATATCCGGTGCCATGACCGGCATGGATGTCCGGCCATGCTTTTCCATTAACCTTTACGGCCACGGGACGGCTGGTTTGCGGCAGGCGAATCACCACATTGCGCACCGGGGATTCTCCCGCATACGAACCTTGCGCGGCTCCGATTTTAATACGGACGCTGTCGTGCGCTGCGTTGCGGTAGGCCAGCGGCGTGATGGCGTAATGGCCATGGAGATAACCCTTGGTAAGTCCGTTATCCTCATAGAAAATGGACTTTCCATTGGGTCCCGGATACACGGTTATCACCAGCGGGTTGGGAGCCTGCGCCGCCATGCGCATAACCACATGCTGCATGGGAATGGGCACGCCACCCTGGGCGAAAATGGGGAACTGATCCAATTGCGCCCATACGGGCACTACGTGTCCGCCGGAATGAGCTTCGCCCGTGAACAGGTTGTACCAAACACCCTTGGGGAACCAGACCTGCGCTTGACCAATCTTGCCCGGACCGCGACCCGGGGCCACTATGGGTGCTACCAGTATGTTCCGCCCCAAGGTATATTCTTCCGGAAATTTATAGGCCAGCGGGTTCCTGGAATAATCAAAATACATCGGGCGGCTTAACGGTACGGATTTGTGGTGGCAACGCCAGGCGGAGGTATAAATATAAGGAAATAAGCGAGCCCGCAGATCAAACGCCCGGCGACACGCACGTTGCGCTGCCAATCCAAAGAACCACGGACGATGGTAGGCCGTGGGATTGTTACAGGCATGGGTGCGCAGAGCGGTGCTGGCGGAACTGAACTGCACCCAACGCGTGTACAATTGCGGGCTGGGGGTGCCGCCGAAGCCGCCGGTATCATGAATCCAATAAAAACAGCCGACATTGCCGGCGGTGGAGGTAAATGGAACTTCAAATTTCAGCACGGGCCAGACCGGAGCGGTATCACCGGAGAATTGCACCGGATAGCGTTGATCTCCCCAGCCGCCCCAGCGACTGAAAGACAGCCCGCGCCGATGGGTACCGGGGCGCTGGCTGTCACGAAAATCCAATTCATTGAGCCAAGGCAAAGGATCGACTCCCGGTATGGCGGAAGTGGTCCCCTGTTGCCAATCCAGCCACCAGAAACTCACGCCTTCACGTTCCAAGGGATCGAGCATGAATTTATAATAGTTACGCATAAACAGTCGGCTGGTGCAATCAAACGGAATCTGCTTCTGGGCCGCGGGGTTAATTCCCATGCCTTTGCAAAATTCCTTGTAGCGTGTTTCATAAGGACCTACACCGCTGGCCGGGTGCAAATTCAGGGTAATGTGCAGTCCGCGGCGGTGCAGCCAGGCCAGCAGCCGGCGCGGGTGCGGTAGCAGGTGCCGATTCCAACTGAACCCCGTCCAGTTATCGGTTTTGTGCCAGCCCATGTCCATGACAAAAACGTCCAGTGGAAATTTGTGAATGGCGTAATCGCGCACCAATTGCTTGAACTGGCCGTGCGTAAAATTCCACCACCGCGAATGCCAGGCCCCCAGCGCATAACGTCGTGGCAACGGCACACTCCCGCTGACTGTCGTTAAATCCCGCAGGGCGGTGCGATAATGATCAACACCGTAGCCAAAAAAATACCAGTCCGTTTCCCCGGGGCTGGGCCGTTGCAAACACCAAGGCTTCGGGCCATTGGTCAGGAGAAAAGTTTGGTCATTGAATAAATACCAGCCGCGGCGCGACAACACGCCATTGGGCAGTGGAAACGGCCCGTGGCATCCGTCGAGCGTGCGCACTGTACCCCCCAGATTTCCGGTTTGCTTCAGGCCCGGATACCATGTGCTTATGTGGTCGCCGTTATGCAATTGTATCGACAGGTTCTTCGCCGTAAAACCGTGCATTCCGGAGGTATAGCGCAAGGTCAGATCCGCAGTTTTAAGAATCAGCGTTGCACCCTGTCGGGAGCTGTGAAAAACCGGCGGTTTAATATTCCGGTGAAAGGCAAAATAGCTGCGGTTATTGATAAACGCGCCGGTGTTGCTGTATTCCAGCCGCAACAATGTCGGTGTGATCACGGTAAACCGGGCGTGGCCATCGACCAACACTCCCGGATCATGCGCGGGATAATAACTTGCGGTTTTGGCGGTGACATTGCGGGCGGTCAAAAAACATGCGGAAAGAAATAATAGGGTAACGATTCTGGAACGTAACAACATTAACACGTTTCCTCAGCAAGGGGTCGGTCCGCGTTTAACTTCGGCGTTTATACTCGGCCATGCGGTGGAAGCCCGTGGTTACTCGGCGATTGTGCGGGCGATCCACCATCTCATTGTTACACGAGCCTTCACGGAATAGTAGCGGCCTTCGAAAGCGGTGTGAAGTACGGTGACCAGTGCAACGTCCACAAATCACCCAGCGCCACATGCTCCGCATGGCCATCGGCAAACACCACATTGACCGCCATATCATGGCGGTTAATACAATACGAATTGATACCATTGACCGGATCGTTAATTACGCCACCGTTTAAATTTGAGGGTACCGGATCGGTGGGCTTAGGCCAACTATCCTGCCAGACGCCGTCAGCAAATAAAGGCGTTTGATTGTTGGCTGAGGTTTGGCTGCTACTCCAAAAATACGGTTGAAAGGCCGCAGGTACGCCGCCGGCACCTATGGCATCACCCTGATAAATGGGCGTGCTATCCTGAATGTCATACATCCATCCGTTGAAATCGTAACTGCACCAGCCGGTGGGGGTACCGGAATTTTGCGGTGTCCACCAATCCGCCTGATAAGGCCCGGTGGCCGTCCCAATAATGCCGAACCCCATGTTGGTGCCCTCCGCCCCGGAACCTTGTCCGGGGATGGAGGTGGCCGGGCAGATAAGCAACTTCTGATAGCCTGTGGGTAGTGGAAAATAATTATCGGTTTGGGTGTTGGCGAATATTTGTCCCAGCGCGGGCACCCAGCTACCGCCCTGGTTCCAGAAATTCAGCACAAAACCGCGTGGGGCTTCACTTTGCGTGTACTCCGAATATGCAATGCCCAACTGCCTTAAGTTGGATTCACACATAGCGCTGACGGCCAAAGCCTTGGCGCGCGCCAAAGCCGGCAACAGCAGCGCGATCAATAGTGCAATAATGGAAATGACCACCAAAAGTTCCACCAGGGTAAATGCGCTTCGACGTTTCATAGACGAAATCCTTGTTAGAGTGTTCAGACAGCCAGCGCGTGGCACGCAGACAGGTACAAAGTTTTGTAACCGTTCACGGCCTTTCGGCCAGCCAAGCTCACAATGAGCCTAACTGAAAATGATTGTATACCCGCCTGCAGAA
>JBMFGW010000026.1:0-36667 GCA_049977145.1 Phycisphaerae bacterium | reverse complement strand
AGTGCCCCGCGGTCAATAAAGAACGTATCCGGAATAACTTCCCCAATTCGGATAGGCCGGGATCCCGATGCCTGGAAAACTCAACGCCATATTTCACATAGCCGCCGGCTTGCCGGTGGTGGTATATCCGTCGGAATGGACTATTCGATTGCCTTGATGAGGCCGACATGGCGTGCCGTGGCGACGGCAGGCACAACTTTATCCAAGCCGAAGTTATCCCAAGCCTGTTAACAAAAAATCACGCTTTTTCAGGCTTTTTTTAAAAACGAACGGGAAGTCAGGTTAGATGCCAAAACCTACCGGCAAGAACAGGCCGCTGGAAATGCCCATCCATTCGCCAGCGACAAAGTAGTCATAACGTCCATGAACTTCGCCAGCAAAATGCAGGCGGACAACAGCGCATCGCTATGGACCTCTTCGGTTTCTGCCTGATGCCCAAGCATTGGTCCCTGGTGTTACGCCCGCGTGGTGATCACGACGGTGGACATCACCCTTTCGCGTTCCATTATTCTTGTACGGACGCTACGCTGGCGGCACTCTGCAAGGTTTCTTCCGGATCCATGTCCTGCCGGAAAAATCGCTGCCAGAAGAATCCGTAAAACATGATGAACACAAAACATCCCAGCGGCATAAGAAATCCAACCCGCATAGAGTATTGATCCGCCAACCAACCCATGAACATTGGCATAATGGCACCTCCGACAATGGACATGACTATCCACGAGGCGGCAAGTTTCGTTTTTTCACCCAGGCCGCGAATGCCCAAAGCGAAAATGGTCGGGTACATAATGGACATGAAAAAATAACTCAGCATCAGGGCGATAATGGAAGTCCAGCCGAGATTCAGATATACCAGCGCCATCATCACCACATTAATCAATGCATAGATACCCAAGGTCGTGTGCGCCTTGGAAAATCGCAGAATCGCACTGCCGGAAATACGCCCCGCCAGAAAGCAGCCAAAGGCCACGGATAACATAATTCCAGCGCCATACTCGGTGATATGCCACTGATTGGCATGGGAAAACTTCATCGTGGCCGGCAGCCGCGAGGCCAGCCATAGCGGCAGTGCGGGCGAATATCGGTCATCTTTGACATAATTGATGAAGAAACTGAATATCCCGGTTTGCCCGGCCACATAAAAGAATTGCGCGGCCACCGCCAGAACAAAATGTCTTTCCTTCATCAGGGGACGGGTGTGCTGTGTTTTTCGTGTTGGCGCATGTTCTTCCTGTGGTGCGTGAAGATCGGGAACCGGTGTAATAAGAAATGCCACAATCAAGATGGCCACCAAACCGGCCAGGATCAAATACGGCAAATAGATGGCGCTGTTGCTTGTATTAGCAACTGCGGTTTTGGACATAATAAAGTAACTGATGACGATGGGACCAAGCATCCAGCCGATCGCGTTGCAGCTTTGGGCCAGGTTGATCCGGGAAACTGCCGATTCCACCGGCCCTAATACGGTGGTGTATGGATTAGCCACCGTTTCCAGAAAAGTCATCCCGGCCCCCACCACAAACAAAGCGCATAAAAATGCGGCGAACATGATCACTTCCGACGCATGAATCCGCACAGCCGGAATAAACAAAAGAGAACCCACCAGTGCCAGAATCAAGCCGGCGAGAATGCCGCCGCGATATCCCAGTTTTCGTGCCACCCAGCCGCCTGGCAGCGCCAAAAGAAAATAGGCTCCATACCACGATCCCTGTACCAGGGCAGATTGCGCTTTGGTCACATGCAGCGAATCCTGAAAGTGCTTGTTGAGCACATCAATCATGCCGCTGAACAAGCCCCACAGGAGAAAAAGGCTGGTTACCAGCGCAAATGTAAGCCAGTAGTTAGCCCCATCCGCCGTGCGGAACATGTTGGTTAACTTTTTCATGAATCAGTACCTTCCATACAATGGACCAAAGTTTCGGCACGCGGCCAAATCTCCGGCTTGCGACTCACCGGCACCAAACGCCGTCCAAGACCCGGGACGGAAAATCCGTTCCTCCGGCACATTGTGCATATACACGGGTATTCGCAACATTGCCGCCAATGTAATAAGCTCCTGACCGATGTGGCCGTAACTCAACGCACAGTGATTGGCCCCCCAGTTGTTCATCACGCTATATACATCACGAAACGCACCATACCCCGTGCAACGCGGCGCAAACCAGGTGGTCGGCCATGTCGGGTTGGTACGCCGATCCAACTTGTCGTGCACGGCAGGTGGTAAATCCACCGTCATTCCCTCGGCTATTTGTAACGCCGGCCCCAACCCCTTGATAATATTCAGCCGTGCCGCCGTCACCGGCATGCCGCCACGGGTTCGGAACCGCACGGAAAAACCGCCGCCGCGGAAATACTCATAAATGGCAGGGCACCATTCGGCCGCGCCCAGACAAGCCGCGGCTTCCTGCGGCTTGATCTGCCACCACGGCTTCATAGCCGCCTGCCCATTGAGCGTCTGGCACCCCGTGCCGTCCAGCGCCGCCGAGCCACTATTAATCAGATGCAGTACGCCACCCTGCGCATCGCCCTGCAGCTCGTGCCCGGTGGCGCGTTGCACCGCTTGCGGACTCCAATAGGTGCGAACATCGGCAAATATCTGGGCCGATCCGGTAAGCAGGTGGCCGAAAAGCATGGTCGCACCATTGAGCGCATCGTTTTCCGTGGCGACAATAAATGGCTGACGGATACCGTTCCAGTCAAACGAGGAATTAAGAATGGTTTCCAGATAATCCCCGTTGGGATAATGATCTGTCCATTGGCGTTGCCCTTGGAAACCCGCGGCAATGGCGTTGTGCCCCAGCGCTTCTTCGCCATACCCCAGTGCAGCCAGTTGCGGATTACCTATCATCAAATCACGCACGATCATGGCCATTTTCACACAATGTTCCCACTCTTTAGATTTCTGCGTCCGATTACGCCGGCGTGATGCTGTATTGGCGTCCAGCCCCTCCGGGCAGTTGGCCTTCGTCCACATCACGGCTTGTGCGAATTCTTTGGGATCATAAATTTTGCGGTCAATGCGCCGGGCCAGTTCGGTCATATCAATAGCCATGACGCGCATACCCAGATAGGCCTCAAAAAAAGCGCCATCCACCGCCGACCCGGCAATACCCATCGATACGCCGCCGATGGAGCAATAAGACCGTCCGCGCATCGCCGCCACCGCCAAACCGGCACGGGTGAATTGCAACAGTTTCTCCTGCACATCTTCCGGAATGGCCGTATCGTCCGCATTCTGTACATCGCGGCCATAAATATTGAAGGCGGGAAGGCCTTTCTGACTGTGGGCGGCACCCACCGCCGCCAGATAAACCGCTCCGGGACGCTCGGTGCCGTTAAATCCCCATACCGCTTTTGGGATAATGGGGTCCATATCCATGGTTTCCGACCCGTAGCACCAGCAGGGGCTGACAGTGATCGATACTCCGACACCTTCGGATGCGAATTTTTGTGCGCACCGTGCCGCCTCGGCCAGACCACCTATGGTGCTATCGGCCAGAACACACTGAACTTTGGTACCATCGGCATGGCGTAATTTTGCGGTCAACAGCCGCGCTACACTGCGGGCCATATCCATGGTCTGTTTTTCCAGCGATTCGCGCACGCCATCCCGCCGGCCATCAATGGTGGGCCGAATACCAATTTTCGGGTTGGAACCCACAAGTCGATTGCGCGGTTGATTCACTGTGATGTTGGTCATATTAGCCATACGGTTATCCTTCTATATAAAGTCCTGCGGGAAAGATGCAAATTCTCCGCTATATCAGCATCCTTTGCACCCGAAACTATGCACATCATATTGAAATCCTATGCCGGAAAAGCATTCTGCTTCTACCATGTGTAACGATAAGCCGCCATACTACCTGACGCAATGTCAAATTAGGTCAATTAATTATCAAATTTAATCAAAATAATAGTGTGGTGTTTATCCATCAATTATGATAAAAAAATGTCAGTACATCACCCGCCCGCATTGGGCATTGCCGCCCGAGTGTGGCCAACAGCCCATTGAGCTGGGTGGTGAAACGCGCCGCAATTTGTTCCCCGCTGTGATGTGTGCGCTTTACCATTCTTCTTATGATCACTGGCACTGATAAGCATGTATAGTATCATCGAAAATTAGAGGCGGAAAAGCCACGGAAGATACTCCCCATGCATGCCTGTATCTAAGTAGAAACGCAGAATGATTACAACCCTACCAAATGTTGTAAATCACTCAATGAGCATGGATTAGATGCCGTCCTGCCGGTTGCATCCATTTTGCGTTCCTACTTAGTATATCGTTTTACTAAAATCCTTACAGAACGCGGTTATTTTGTTAGTATAGGGGTATGGCAGGCAAATGCAAACTACCGGCACTGGTTCTCACGACGGAAGAGCGGCAATTATTGGAGCGTCTGAGCACGTCACGTGTGGCACCTGTGCGCGAAGTGGAGCGGGCGCGGATTTTGTTGCAATATCAGGCCGGGCACAACCCTTCGGCCATCGGGGCAGCCCTGAAAATCAGCCGGGTGACAATTTACCATTGCCTGCACAAGGCTCTGGAGATGGGAGTGGAAGCGGGACTGAAAGACACCTTTCATCGCCCCAGGCCTCCCGTCATCAGCCGCGACGACAAAGCGTGGGTGGTGCATCTGGCGTGCACCAAGCCTAAGGATCTGGGTTACGCAGCGGAACTCTGGACGCGTCAGGCTCTGGCGGGGCATGTGCGTCGTCAGGCGGAAGCGGCCGGGCACCCGAATCTGGCCCGTGCCGCCAAGGCCACGGTGCAGAGGATTCTGAAAGAGCAGCACCTGCACCCCGATAAAGTGAAATACTATTTGGAACGGCGCGACCCGGAATTTGAACAGAAGATGCGTGCGGTGCTGCTGGTGTACCAGGAGGTACAGGTGCAAAATCAGGTCTCTGAAGAAACGCCCGCCGTGGTGACAGTATCCATTGATGAAAAACCGGGAGTGCAGGCGATTGGGAACACCGCTCCGGATTGGCCGCCGGTTCCGGGCCAACATCCGGCGGTGGGCCGCGACTATGAGTATAAGCGGCATGGAACACTGTCCATTCTGGCGTCGCTGGATCTGCACGACGGGCATGTCGTGGCCCGGGTCGAGGACCGGCATCGCAGCCGGGAATTCATCGCGTTGCTCAAAGATGTGGATGCTCATTACCCGCCCCACGTGATCATCCGGGTGATCCTGGACAATCATTCGGCCCATATTTCCAAGGAGACACGTGCCTACCTGGCGGGCCGGCCCAACCGCTTCCGCTACGTCCATACGCCCAAGCATGGCTCCTGGCTGAATCTGGTGGAAACGCTCTTTGGCAAGATGTCGCGCACGTTCCTGCGACAAATCCGGGTTGGGTCCAAGGCGGAACTCAAAACACGGATTCTGCAGGGGATTGCCGAGATCAACGCAGCCCCCGTAGTCCATCGCTGGAAAAAATTTGATATTTCGCTTCCATGATGTGTAAATGTTTTAGTGAAACGATATACTAGGGCAACGTTGGTTAAAAATCATCTGGCGGATGATCCAGACCAACACGCCCTATGACGAAGCCAGGCACATGCAGAGTATGTTGCAACACGGTTCGTGGGTGCTGACCATGATGGCCCCCGCGCCGGCAACAGGAAACGCCACGGCCCAAGTTGTATGACTAACTTTATAATGGAGAAAACCAGATGAATTCGCAACTGAAAAATTTGAAAATAACTCGCTTTACAACCCAGAGAACATCTCCGTGGATCAACCTGTCCAACTGACGTCGGAACCGTATAGGGATCCGGGCAAAATTAACTCCCGGATCTGGCTCTGTGCACAGGTCAAGGCAACTTATCGGTCTGTGCCTTGAAGAACTCCGTACTCCAGATATCCAGAGAAGGCAGTTCCTGGTATGAAACGAATCGACGAACGTCCGCGCGCACCGCGTTCCAATCCATTGCTTCAATACGCGCGCGAAGCTGTTGAACACACCAGTTGCGATCCGGGTTCACGTTTTTCCCCTGCCAAGGTCCGAATTGGTTCAGCGCCGACTTCAGCAAGGCGTAATTCACGGACGTGCGGCGAGCCGTATACCAGATAAGATCGTACCAGTCCCGCCCCTTCGCGTAGTCGCGGCACAGCAGCGCGTGAAGTTTCCCCGCGAAAAGGCTGGGCAAATCAAAGACCCGAGTGGCGGCCGGGTAGGGAAAATCAAGATATTTAATTTCATAGGTTGCTCCGGCGGGGGGATTTGTATCGACTTCGAGCTTCACCCGAATTTTACGCACAGGGCCGCCCACGGGACGATAATCCAACCGTAACACGCGGCCCAGCGAGTCATCTTTGAGAAAGGCAATCTGGACGGCGCGGCCAATCCTGAACCGATCGTCAATTTCCAGGTGATATCCCCACGCGAGGAGTTCGTTGGAGAGCGAATTAAGGTATGCCGTAAGGCGAAAGTCGCCGTCCGGCGACAGAAGCGCGAAGTCCAAGTCTTCCGAAAAGCGATTAAGTCCGTGAAATATCCGCAGACAGGTGCCACCCTGAAACGCCGCCTTCTGAAAATAATCCGTGCGCCCCAGTGCCGTCAGCACCACTTCTTGTGTGATTTGTCGTAACGCGAGGGCTTCTTCCGCCACGGAGCGGCAACGGTAACTTTCAAGTCGGCCTTGAATGGTCGTGATGCTCATTACTTTAATTCCTTTCTAAGCCCCAAGAGAAATTTTCGCACGCGGGCCGAGCGATAGTTCGCCAGAAGTTCGTCAAATTCCGGTTGCCGCAGTTGGGAAAGACTACGTTCATCCACACGAAGGCTTTCGATAACCGGCGTGGCGGAATGCCAGCGGCACTTGTGGGCATGGACATAATCACATAATGCCTTGAGTGGTGATCCCAGCATCTTCACACCACCTTGGCCCTCCAGCCGTCGCACCTGCGTGTAAAGTTGCCGCTGTGGAACACGAACAAAGCTGAAATGGCCGATGGGCGTGGTATATTCTTTGGCCCGTCCGGTGGTAACACTGGTAACGGTATGTACTGCTTCGGGAATCCAGCCGTGTTCGGACAACGCCGATTCCAGACTGATGTAACTGGGGCCGTCCAGACGCTGCGCCATGCAGAGCGGATCAATTTGTTGCCGAAGATATTTTTCAGCCAGGAGATAAAGCCCGCGATGGATACGGACGATCTCGCCGGCCGCCAAAGCGCGTTTCAGCAAGGCATTTCGTCGATCTGGCGTTCCGTCAATCCAACAGGATAATTCTGTCCGGGTGAAAACACCCTGCTGTGCTTTCGTGATCGCAATTTCAGTCAAGTATTGCATAATTACTCCAAACTGTCAAAATATGACAGTTTGACTTACATATTATAACAACCAACGGAAATTCGACAAGTTCTCAGCGAGAATGTTTGTATGTTTTTGAAGGCCGACGGAGTGATGGGCCAGTAGTGAATGTTGGTAGTACCGATGCATCAGGGCACGCTACAGGTTATTGGCCGCTGGGCCGCAAACGGTTACGCCTTTTGTAACCGTTCACGGCCTTTCGGCCTTCCGAACTCGGTATGGGTGCACGGCGGTACCACTCCCTTACGGTCGCGGCTCGGTCTGCCGCCGCGCGTGATGGATACGCAAAAAACATCGTGCGTGAACGGTTGCCGCCTTTTGTATCCGTTCACGGCGGTATCCGCGCGCTGCAAGCAACCATTGGTGAACCGCAGGCGGGATGATAACATGATAGGCCCAAGCACCGGGGTACAAGCTTGGGCGATTAAGGAGCGAATGATGGCGGCGCGCGGAAAGAATAAAAAAAAGACGGCACCGGGAAAAGTGGCCGGCAATAGTAGGTCCGCTCCCGGAGCGGTACGGAGCTCAGAGGGTGTACTTACCGCGCCGCTGACGGCGGCGGCGGGAACGCCGGGGCGTGCCCAGCTCGGCTTGCATTTCGAGCAGCCCATGCTGCAACTGGAGCGGCAGATTCAGGATCTCATCGTCATTCAAGAACAAAAAGGTGTGGATTACAGCGCGGAGATCATGCGTCTGCGCGATAACCTTACCGAGTTGCTGAAAAAAACCTATGACAATCTTTCGGCTTGGGAGACCGTACAGGTGGCGCGGCACCCGGCGCGGCCGCAAACCCGCGATTATATTGATCTGATGGTCAAGGAATTTGAAGAACTGCACGGCGACCGGCATTTCGGTGATGATCAGGCCATGGTGACCGGAACCGGCCGCATCGGCAGTCATAAGGTGCTGCTGGTGGGGCATCAGAAGGGGCGCAACACCAAGGAAAAAATTATGTGCAATTTCGGCTGCGCACATCCGGAGGGATATCGCAAGGCCTTATTGAAAATGCAGCTGGCGGCCAAATTCAAACTGCCGATTGTGGCCTTGATTGACACGCCGGGTGCTTATCCCGGCTTGGGTTCCGAAGAGCGCGGCGTGGCGGAGGCTATTGCGGTAAACCTCCGTACGATGGCGGTGCTGCCCACTCCCATTGTGTGCATTGTCATTGGCGAGGGCGGCTCCGGGGGAGCCTTGGGCATTGGGGTCGGAGACCGCCTGGCGATGCTGCAATACGCCTGGTATAGCGTGATTTCTCCGGAAGGCTGCAGCGGTATTTTGTGGAAAGGATCGGCCAATGCCGCCGATGCGGCCGCCGCGCTCAAGCTCACCAGTAAAGACCTCAAGCAGCTCGGCCTCATTGACGATGTGATCCGCGAGCCGCTGGGGGGCGCCCACCGTAACCCGCGCGCCGCGGCGGAGGCTTTGGAACGTTACATTGACCGGGTGCTGCGCGAACTCAAGACCATCGCGCCTGACGAACTGGTGGATCGGCGTTATGAGCGGCTGCGGCAATACGGCGCCGCGGCCATGGCTGTCGCATGAAGATATGTACATACTATTTAAGTAACGCCTATATACGCAAGCCTGGTTAAGCGGCGGCGCCGTTCCGGAAAGGGATGCCACAGGCGCGTGCCACGCGGCATGCGGCGGCGGCAAGCGGTGGGACCACCGTGCGGCATTTCCGGGCGTTCCGGAATGATAAAGTGTGAAAATGCTTGTAAATAAAGGGTTTTGAAAGCGCTAAGATTGGCCATTGACAGGGCGCCGTCGGGCGCGTATCTTTAACAACCGTGGTTGCGGGTGTGTGTTTGGTGCCTATAAACCATCGCCAGGCGGTCCGCGGCGGATAGATCGGCAAATTGTGGTTTGCCGGTCAGGTTGCGGGTCGTGGATTGGTAGGAACATATAAATGAGCCGGACATGGACGTACCGGCCAGGTAGAAGTGAATGAAGGTGGTATCGCATGTGTAGGTGAGCTGGTTAATTCCGGCAGCTTGGGCATGTTGATTTTCCGGCAGGACGCGGTGGTAGTTTTATAAAATTTCTTCAGGCTTTTTCGGCTGCCGCATGGCGTAGCATGAGAGGGGTGTTCTGCGCGCTGCCGTGGTCGGAAATATCGGGAGCCGGGTTATGCCGACATTGGACAACCTAAATAGTGCGAGAAATGTTTGGAATGAGGTCCTTACTTACATTAAAAGTATGCATTCCGCGGTGGTGCGGCAGTGGTTTTCAGAATTGACCCCCGTGGATTTCAATTCCGGCATGCTTACCGTACGCTGCGGGTCCTCTATCCAGCAACAATATCTCACCATGCGATGCCGGGATATATTTAACGAGGCGGTGCAAGCGGCGACCGGCAAGCTCGTTACCATCAATTTCATCTATGGAACCTCCGCCGGACCGGCGACCAGGCTGGCCAATATCTACAATGATGTCATTTTGTCTCCGGATTACTTATTTGATAATTTCGTAATTGGTCCGACCAATCAACTGGCCTACGCGACCTGCATGGCCGTGGCCGGGCAGCCCGGAAAAAGCTACAACCCGCTGTTTATCCATGGCGTGCCGGGACTTGGTAAAACCCACCTGTTGCAGGCCACCTGCCAGGAACTGCTCAAACGCCACGCCGAGCTGCGAATCGTTTATCTGTCTTGCGATAATTTCGTCAACCACTTCATGGAATGCGTGCAGTCCGGCGATATGCTGCAGTTCCGAAATATTTATCGCTCCGGCGTGGATGTGCTGATTGTCGATGATATTCATTTCCTCAAAGGCCATGAGCGCACCCAGGAGGAATTTTTCCACACGTTTAATGCCTTGTTCCAGCAAGGTCGGCAGATTATTCTAAGCAGCGACAGCCACCCCTCGGAAATTCCGGAACTCGAACAGCGGCTGGTATCGCGTTTCAGTAATGGCATGATCGCCCCCGTGGGTAAGCCCTGCTATGAAACCCGCTACGCCATTGTAAAGAAAAAAGCGCAATTGCGGGGCATTGAACTGCCCGACGACGTAATCAAGATGATTGCCCACCGGTTTGAGAATAACATCCGCGAATTGGAAGGTGCTTTGACCAAGGTGCAGGCTTACGCCATGCTCAACGGAGGCAAGTATGATGAATCCATCGCCGCCATGGCACTGGGGGACATGACTCCGCCTTCGGAGCGTCTAGTGTCGGTTCAGGTGATTATGGAACAGGTCATGGCATTTTATAATGTGCGGCTGTCGGACCTGCAAAGCAAAAAGCGGCATAAGTTTGTGGTGCTCCCGCGCCAGGTATGTATGTACTTCGCGCGGCGTAAAACGCGGCATTCGCTGGAGGAAATCGGCGGTTATTTTGGCGGGCGCGATCATACCACCGTGATGCACGCGCTGCGGGCCATTGAAGATGCCAGAAAAACCGATGAAATTTTTTCCAAGCATCTCGATCAGATTGAACTCAATATTGACACCCAAGCCGCACGCGCCGCGGAGGTTCGCGCCAGCCGCGCCTAAAAGCCTCTCCGCATAAGGACCAGAAACGCCATTCTAAAATTCTGATTTTTCTCGCCGAACGCAACGGGAACTTGAGAAGTCACGCCGTAGTACTAAGCAACGTGGTAACAAAGGTGCGACGGCGTAACTTGCGGATACGGCGATCATTACGCTAAGGTAATATGGGGGGTGACACTGCATTAACAGAAGGATTTGAAATATGCGTATTGGGAATCTTTTCGCGGTGATGATGTTGGCGCCGCTATTGACGGGTTTGGCCGGGTGCAGCGGTTTGGCGACGCCTCGCACGGAGGTCATACCGCAACCGCTTAATCCGGAGCTACTGCAAATTCTAGGCTCGCTGGCCAAGGGGTCTAAAGACAAAACCCAGATGGCTTTTCTGGCGGACTTCAAAGGGCTGTCGGCTCCGGTTGGAAAATTCAATAGCTACATGTCCACCAGCCAAGGCCAACTATTAACGCGGTTAAAGAAGTGGGCGGACAAACACCATGTAAAACTGCATTATTTTTATCGCCCCGGCCTATACGGCAAAGCCCAGAAAATTATCGCCAATGATGAAGGCGCATTGCTGCTGCACAGCAATGCGGCGGATTTTCAGAAACGCTACCTGATCATGATGTATATGGATTATTCCTGGCAATTGGCCATGGATAAGGCGGCACAAAAGCAGGGCCGGATGAATCACGCCGGCCCCGGCCTGCTGGAATATCTGCACAACGCCATCGCGATAAATAAGCGGTCCCTGGCCGATCTCTGGCAACTCTTGGAACAATACCACTGGCAAAACGGACCGAAAGGGTAGTGCCGGTTATAAGCGCGACGGTGCTCCGGGCGCAATGTATTCGATTGTGTGGAAGTAACTCCGGTTCTGTTCCTAATACAGTACGGCGACCATCAGGCAGGTTTTGGCGCCGGCAAGGATGCGTCCACACACCGTGCTATGGCCTGCGGGTACGCGATACACTCCTGCGCAAAGACCCGCGCCGCCAGAAGTTCGGCAGTGTCGCCGGGCAACACGGGACAGGTGCGCTGGAGGATTATGGGGCCGTGATCGTACTGGTTGTCGGCATAATGTACCGTGCAACCCGAAATAGTTTCGCCGGCATCAATCACAGCCTGATGAACGTGCCGTCCGTGCATTCCGCGACCTCCGTATTTTGGCAGCAACGCGGGATGAATATTCAAAACGCGATTTTCAAATTCCGGCGGAATGTGTAAGAGCGATAAGAAGCCGGCCAGGATGACCCAATTCGCCTGGCATTTTCGCACGCTATTAAAGACCGCCGCGGAAAAAGTCAGGGTGTCGGAAAAATCGCGGCGATTCACGACCGTACCGGGTAAATGTAAATTGGCAGCCCGCACCAAGCCGTAAACATCGGGCCGACTGGAAA
Source organism: Phycisphaerae bacterium (assembly GCA_049977145.1). GTDB lineage: Bacteria > Planctomycetota > Phycisphaerae > WQYP01 > WQYP01 > JAMDCX01. The sequence goes on along the minus strand of JBMFGW010000026.1, from coordinate 24,464 downwards.
TAACACAGGCAATGGATGCGGCCAATTTTCCGGCGGCAATGTGTTCCGCCAGATTCTGCAACGTGGTGCCGGAGCCGGAGATCAATATCGCCAGACGGGCGGGTAATGGCTTACACCTGTTGGTCATGTCTGTATATTCCGATCATGTTGGATATAAACTTTAGATAGTCCTTTGACGCGCCGCGCCATGACAGTCATTATGCCCCCCCCCAAGGCCAGGATGATAAACAGCGCCGCCGCTTTGGGAAACACTGCATCCGGAGGGCCGGATAGGGCCGCAACACCAGGCCCCAACACCGTGCCAATACCGATAACCCCTTCATGAATGCCCGCATTAACACCCGATCCATGGCTAAGGTGCATGGCATAATATAGTGATCCGGAATAAAGCATGGCCGCTGCAACCCCAAAAAGCGCTTGCGCTACAACAAACAGCGGAGTGGATGAACTCAAAAGCAAAGTAATGACTCCTACCAGCAGCGCCGCAAAAGATAGCATCATCCAGCCAACGCGATAATGCCAGCCAGTCCATAATGTTGTCAGTAAAAATCCGGCAATCCGCGTCAAGGTCCAGACCGACGCGAGGGCTGTAGCCACCACCAAAGTGATGTCGAGTTTATGGGTGATGGTGGGCATAATAGCGACAACGGTATTACAAGCGATGTAAGAAAGCATATTGGAGAGCCAAGCCATGCGCAGCAGTGTTTTAGATTTCGGCAACGCCAGAACCACCTTGGTACGTTCTTGCTCTTCGGGCGAATCGGCGACATGTCCGGCGTTCATTTGCGACTGGGGTAACGTAAAGCAGCAGATAATAACCCAAACGATCAAACTCAACGCCGTCGCAATGAAGAAAACTCCGGCCCAGGAAAACCAAAAAGCCAAACTGCCAACAATAGCCCCGGCGAGAAATCCGGTGGTTGACCAATCTATGTTATAGATATTCATACGTTTGTTCAGGTTTAATTTACCCGGACAGCAGGTCAATGCGGATTCCACAGCCGGCCAGAGCAAAGCGGTGGCAAGATTTAGCAACAGGAGAAAAACAAAGACTATCAGCAGACTATGGAGCAGCACCGCCTGCGCGCCAAATAAGCAAATGGGAATACACGCCAATGACATGAATGCGGCTAATCGGCGCTGCCCGAACCGATCCACCATGCGACCTCCCGCCAGCGCTCCGATGGTATACATCAGCCCACCCGCAGCAGCCATCCCCAACTGTGTTTCCGCCGGCTCATGCAGTTCATAGGCCGCAAAAAAATAGACGGCATTGGAAGTAAGCGAGGACATGAAGGATGCCAGCCAATGGGCAATATACCAAGCCAATAACGGGGGGCGCCGATAGTCGGCGGAGGACTTGCCTGCGACATAAGGGCAGATCATATTGCGCACGAAAAAAATCCTCGTTGCTGATAGGCGCATATAATATACTTTAATGCGATATTGCAAAGCGAATCAGACTTCTCCGGTTTCCTCGCTTCGGCGTGTGGCGGCACCGCATACATATTCTCAATAGGCATCCATCTTCTCCGTTGGCTTTATAAGATACCCTTCCTTCCAATATTATCATACCATCGGCTGGATCACGCTTAATACTATTAAATGTGCGGACTGCGGAATGCCGGGGCGAGAGTTTGACAACGGCCATGATATCGGGCGCGGTATGGGGCGGATAAGGTCCTGTGCAAACTGCCACATCCGGGGTTTTATGCGTTGGCTTGAGGGTGGGGAAACTCCACTGCGGTTGAATTGTCATAATTTATGGTTTGGATATAATAAGGTGCTCTGGCCCTCATCGTCTAGAGGCCTAGGACACGGGCTTTTCACGCCTGTAACTGGGGTTCGAATCCCCATGAGGGCAGTTTGGGCCGAGCTGGCGTGTTCTAAGGTGGACAGCAGCGCGGGAAATATTGAGGACGTTGAATGTCGATTAAAGCCATTGATTTGCGGCGCGGTGTAGCGGTTGAATATAACAACAAGCTCTACGTAGTGCACGACTTTGCCAAAGTGTCGAAGGGCAATTGGCGCTCCTTTATGCAGGTAAAGCTCAAAGACACGCAAACCGGCAGTATCATTGAACAGCGTTTCCGGGTGGATGACACCTTGGAACAGGCGTTCCTGGATCAGAAACCGATGGAATATCTGTATTCCGATGCGACCACGCATTATTTTATGGATCTCAATGACTATGAACAGTTGGAACTCTCCGGTGATGTGGTGGGTGAAGCGGTAAAATATCTCAAGCCCAACACGCAGGTACAAATTACAATGTATCAGGGAAAGCCATTTTCCGTGGAACTGCCCAACACCGTGGAACTGGAAATTACCGACTGTCCGCCGAGCATTAAAGGTGCGACGGTCAGTAATGTCGGCAAAGACGCCAAGCTGGAAACCGGCCTGGTGATCAATGTGCCGGACTTTATTGCCCAAGGTACGGTGGTGCGTGTGGATACCCGTACGGGTGAATATTTGGGCAGGGTAAATGATTAAGTTTCGATCCGAGATCGCGGAGTTGGTGGTATAAACATTGCCCCGCCGAAAAACAGATTCGGCGGGATAAAGTCAGTTTGAGATTATCGTAATGACCGATACCCCGTCAACTCCGCCAACACCGCCGGAAACGCCAACACCGGCATCGCGTAATCAGCCGCCGGCGCATTTTTCCCGGCCCAAACCGCTGCCCTTGCCCAAGCGCTTCGTTCTTTTGCTGGTGGAACCTGAAAAATGGGCGCACGCGGCAGTGTATCCGGTCTCGGTGACATTTTGGCCGCTGGTTTGGGCGATTATCATCGGGGCCTTGTGCCTGGGATTTTCCCTTTCCGCCAATTCAATTAAGCCGCTTCAGGTCTTTGCCAACTCTTACGATCAGCACTATTTGCCCATGGTGTTGAATCATGGCCAATTGGCAATGCGCAAGCCGCCCGGCAAGACCAAACTAGTGCCATTATATATTCCCAATGCTTATGAGACGGTTATGGTTAACACCAGTCTGACCGGGGCTTCCGCGTTGCAAACTAAACCATTGATCTGGTTATTCAACCGTACCGATCTGGTGCTGACGGGTACTAAAGTAACTCGGCCAATGGTGGTTATGCCGTTGGCGAAATTGCAGCGGGAAATGTTGCTGGCCGTTGGCACCATCAAATCTACCGCGTTAAAGACCACGCCAGTGGACAAATTGCCGGCGGTACAGATTGACTCGCAAACGCTGCAAAAATTTTTTACAGTCCTGGCGCCGGTAGTGGTACTAATGCTGGGGTTGCTGGCCAGCCTTTTTTTTGTAGTCACCAATGTATTATGGACCGTGCTGATGGTATTCCTGACTGGATTTCTGGTCATGTCTATCAACCGCAATATCGGCATGCCGCTGAAGGCGGCGTGGCGGATTTCCATGGCGGTAATGATTCCTCTGCTGGTCTTGCGCGGCCTTTTAGCGGTGTTCAACCTCGTGCCGGTACTCAATAATTCTCCCATCATTGACCAGATCATTTATATGGCCCCCATCGGTTTGTCGCTATGGGCCGCCATATTGGCCAACCGCTTGTTCAGCAAGCCGCATGCCGGTGGCAGATTATAATTTAACGCTTATGGTTAGCACGTTGGCGCGGTCGTATCAGGGACGGCGCAAAAATATTTGATCCATCGACTTAGGATAAGTATAATAAAGAACTTGCGATTAAATAGGTATCGCAGGGCGGCGGTCGTAATTTTGTGCAGCGAGGGGATGCCTCAGGCATGGAGGTTCGTAAGTTGGAACAGCATGATGGCCCCGGATTCAAATCCGGAAAGGTGGGTCTCTATGATCCACAATTTGAGCACGATAGTTGCGGCGTTGGTTTTATAGCCCACATTAAGGGGAAGAAAAGTCGTGCTATTGTTGCCGATGCCATAACCATGCTGGAGAACATGGAACATCGCGGCGCTTGCGGCTGCGAGGAAAATACCGGTGACGGCGCGGGTATTCTCACCGGGATGCCCCATGAATTTCTCGTGAAAGTTGCCCAGAAAGACGCGGGGATTAAACTTCCCGCAGCCGGAAGTTATGGTACCGGCATCATATTTTTGCCCTCGGATAATGAAGAGCGTATCTGGTGCGAAAAAGCCATGGCGCAAGCCGTCAGCCAGCGCCAACTTACACTATTGGGCTGGCGCGATGTTCCGGTGGATAACAGCAAGATCGGCCAGTCCGCTAAACGCACGGAACCGCGTATGCGAATGGTGTTTATCACGGGGCCTGCCGGGATGGATCAACAGACCTTGGACCGGGAACTGTACATTATTCGTAAGCAGGCGACCAAGGCGGTACAGGCGCTGGAACTACCGCAATCCGATTATTTTTATGTTTGCAGCCTTTCCACCACGGTATTGATCTATAAAGGCCAACTTATTTCCATCCAGTTGCGCGGTTATTTTCATAGGGACTTAACCGATCCGGATTATCAAACGCATCTGGCGCTGGTGCATTCGCGTTTCAGCACCAATACTTTCCCGTCCTGGAGCCGGGCGCAGCCGATGCGCTTCATGGCCCACAATGGAGAGATCAATACCCGCCGGGGCAACAACAACTGGATGCACACCCGGGAAAGCCTGTTTGCCAGCCGTGGGTTTGGCCGGGATATCGAACAGATCAAACCGGTCATTGAAAGCGGTTCTTCCGATTCCGGAGAATTTGATAACTGCTTGGAAATGCTGCTGCGCACGGGCCGTTCGCTGCCCCACGCGGTGATGATGATGATTCCGGAAGCGTGGCAGAATCATGAATCCATGGACCCGCGGCGGCGGGCCTTTTATGAATACCATTCCTGCCTGATGGAACCATGGGATGGTCCGGCATCGGTCGCGTTTACCGATGGCCACCTCATTGGGGCGGTTCTGGATCGCAATGGCCTACGGCCCAGCCGGTATTACGTTACCAAAGATGGTCTGGTCGTCATGGCCAGTGAAGTCGGAGTGCTGCCGATACCACCGGAAAATGTCGCCTGTAAAGGGCGCTTGCAGCCGGGCCGTATGTTTCTGGTGGATTTTGAACAGGGCCGCATTATTGATGATTCGGAAATCAAAGCCGCCCTGGCCGGCGAACATCCTTACGGCGAATGGCTCGCGACCCAGCGTATGACGCTTGCGGAGTTGCCGGAACCGGCTGAAGTTCCGGGCTTCGATCCCGCCACCCTGCTGACCCGGGCGCAATGTCTCGGTTACACCACCGAAGACCTTATGAAACTGCTGCTGCCGATGGGAACCAATGGGCTTGAGCCGATCGGTTCCATGGGAAATGATGCGGCTTTGGCTTGTTTAAGCGATCAGCCGCGGCTGGTGTACGATTATTTCCAACAGTCTTTTGCCCAAGTAACCAATCCGCCTCTGGACTCGGATAAAGAATACATTGTCATGAGTCTGGAAAGTTATATCGGGCCCGAGCGTAATTTGCTGGAAGCCTCCGAAGCACATTGCCACCGGTTGCTCCTGCCGCATCCGATTCTGACAAATAACCAGTTGGCGAAGATTAAAAATATAAACCATCGTGGTTGGCAAGCCCGCGTGGTAGAGGCGGTGTTTGATCGTGATGGCGGCGCCACGGCGCTGACCGATGCGTTGGATCGTATTTGCCGGGAAACGGACGCCGCCATTGAACAGGGATATGAGTTGGTGGTACTGACAGATCGGAGCATGGATGAAAAGCACGTTGCGTTGCCGGCGCTGTTGGCCTGCGGTGCGGTGCATCATCATCTGGTGCAACAGGGCACGCGCACCCGCATCGGTCTGGTGCTGGAAACCGGTGAAGCGCGGGAAGTACATCATCTGGCCATGCTCATCGGCTACGGAGCCGATGCGATAAACCCTTACATGGCGTTTGAAATGCTGTGGAATCTGCGCCGCGAGGGCCTGATTGATCCCGCCATTGATGATGAGAAACTAGTTAAAAACTACCTCAAAGCCGCGGGTAAGGGGCTGTTCAAAGTGATGAGTAAAATGGGTATTTCCACGCTGCAAAGCTACAAGGGTGCCCAGATTTTTGAAGGTATTGGCTTGCATCATCATGTCATTGACCGTTGCTTCGCCGGTACCGTATCCAAAATCGACGGTGTGGATTTTCCGGTATTAACCCGCGAAGCTCTGCGGCGGCACGAAATCGGATATCCGCCTGACCAGGGTGAAGTGCGACTGCCCGTGCTGCCGGAAGGCGGACAATATGCCTGGAGGAAGCATGGCGAGCAGCACCTGCTGAATCCGGAAACTATCGCCAATTTACAGGAGGCCGCCCGCGGTAACAGTGTGCAGGCGTATGCCCGTTATGCCAAACTCATTAACGAGCAAAACGGGCGACTGTGCACCCTGCGTGGATTGTTCAAGCTCAAGGCCGGGGAGGCCCCGGTGATGTTGGCCGAGGTGGAACCCGCCAGCGAAATTATCAAACGTTTTGCCACCGGGGCCATGAGCTTGGGGTCCATTTCCCCGGAAGCCCATGAGAGTCTGGCCATTGCGATGAATCGTATTGGCGGTAAGTCCAATACCGGTGAAGGTGGTGAGGATTCGCGCCGATTCAAGCGTGATGCCAATGGGGATTTCCGGCGTTCCGCCATTAAACAGGTGGCCAGTGCCCGGTTTGGTGTGACCATCAATTATTTGACGAACGCGGATGAATTACAGATCAAAATGGCCCAAGGCGCCAAACCGGGTGAAGGCGGGCAATTGCCGGGACACAAAGTGGATGCGTATATCGGGCGGTTGCGCCACGCGACTCCGGGCGTGCAACTTATCAGCCCACCGCCGCATCACGATATTTATTCCATTGAGGATCTGGCGCAGCTGATTTACGATCTGAAAAATGCCAATCCCAAGGCCCGCATCAGTGTTAAACTCGTCGCGGAGGTGGGGGTGGGAACGGTCGCCGCCGGCGTATCCAAAGCCCATGCTGAACATGTGGTCATTGCGGGTCATGATGGCGGTACCGGGGCTTCTCCGCTGACGTCTATCAAACACGCCGGTACGCCTTGGGAACTCGGACTGGCGGAAACACATCAGACCCTGGTGCTCAATGATCTGCGCAGCCGAATTGTCGTGCAAGTAGATGGGCAGTTAAAGACCGGACGGGATGTGGTCATCGGAGCCTTGCTGGGCGCGGAGGAATTCGGTTTCGCCACCGTGCCGCTGGTAACGCTGGGGTGCATCATGATGCGGGTGTGCCATCTCAATACCTGTCCGGTGGGGATTGCCACGCAGGATCCGGTCCTGCGGAAAAAATTCGCGGGTAAACCTGAATATGTGGTCAACTTCATGTTCCTGCTGGCCGAAGAAGTCCGTGAACTCATGGCTTACATGGGCTTCCGCACCTTTAACGAGATGATTGGCCGCGTGGATCGCTTGGAAGTCGGTGAAGCCATCCAGCATTGGAAGGCGCAGGGGCTTGATTTAACGCCGATCCTTGCGCCCGCAGTCAAAATTTATGACAATGTGGATGTGTATGCCATGCGGAAGCAGGACCATGGTCTGGAAGAGGCTTTGGATAATAAGATTATCCGGGATGCCCAGGCGGCGTTAGATCATCGTCAGCCCGTGCGTCTGGACTATCCCATCAAGAATATCAACCGTACCGTAGGCACCATGCTGAGCCATGAGGTTGCCAAACGCTATGGCGAAGAAGGCCTGCCGGAGAATACCATTCACCTGAAGCTGACCGGTTCAGCCGGGCAAAGTGTGGCGGCCTGGCTGGCGCGCGGCATTAAAATTGAACTGGAGGGCGATGCCAACGATTATGTCGGCAAGGGTCTTTCGGGCGGTACGCTGGTGGTATATCCGGATCATCGCAGCACGTTTAAGGCGGAAGAAAATATTCTCATCGGCAACGTGGCGCTTTATGGTGCTACCAGTGGGAAGGCGTTCTTTCGCGGCATTGCTGGAGAACGCTTCTGCGTGCGAAACTCCGGCGCCAAAGCCGTCGTGGAAGCGGTGGGGGATCATGGTTGTGAATACATGACCGGCGGTCGGGTGGTAATACTTGGGCCTACGGGGCGGAATTTTGCGGCGGGCATGTCCGGCGGTATCGCGTATGTGTACGATCCGGATGATACCTTTCTGCCCCGTTGCAATCTGGGCATGGTAGAACTGGAAAAAGTGGCTGATCCCACGGATATTGAAGAGCTGAAAGACATGATTGCAGAACATCATAAAGTTACGGGAAGTACCGTGGCGGCGGCGATTTTAAAGAACTGGAAAACCAGTCTCGGATACTTCCGCAAAGTCATGCCCGTGGAATACCGGAAGGCTATGGAAAAACAGGCGTCCTTGGCCGGCGCCCGCTCCGGTCAGGAGGTGGGACATGGGTAAACCCACCGGTTTTATGGAGTATCCACGCGAAGTTCCCGCCAACCGTTCCGTGTCTTTGCGTGTGCTGGATTGGAATGAATTCCACGCGCATCTGCCCGATGCTAAACTGCGCCGCCAAGCGGCGCGCTGCATGGATTGCGGGGTGCCGTTCTGCCAAAGCGCCTGCCCGGTGAACAATCTGATTCCGGAATGGAATGATCTCATCTATAAGGATCAATGGAAACAGGCCCTTATGCGGCTCTGGAGCACCAATAATTTTCCGGAATTTACCGGTCGCGTATGTCCGGCCCCCTGCGAGGGTTCCTGTGTTCTGGGCATTAACGAGCCGCCGGTAACTATTAAAAATATTGAACAGGCGATTATCGATCATGCCTGGGAAAATGGCTGGGTGGCGCCACGCCCTCCCGCAATGCGCACAGGTAAAAAAGTCGCGGTAATTGGTTCCGGTCCCGCCGGCCTGGCCGCCGCGGATCAGCTTAATAAAGCCGGACATCAGGTGACGGTATTTGAACGTTCGGACCGCATCGGCGGCCTGCTGATGTACGGTATTCCCAACATGAAATTGGATAAGATTGCGGTGGTGGAGCGGCGCACGCGGCTCATGGAGCAGGAAGGTGTAAAATTCGTCGTCAACACCCATGTGGGAGTACATGTGGATGTACATGAGTTGATGCATGAATTCGACGCCATGATTCTAGCCTGCGGCGCCACCCAGCCGCGGGATCTTAAAGTGCCGGGCCGGGAACTTCAGGGCATTCACTTTGCTGTGCCTTTTTTGGGCGCTAACACCAAAAGTCTGCTGGATTCCAATTTGCGCGACGGCCATTATATTTCGGCTAAAGATAAGGATGTGATCGTCATTGGTGGCGGTGATACCGGTACCGACTGCATCGGCACATCTCTGCGGCACGGCTGCAGAAGTCTGGTGAACTTTGAGGTTATGCCGCGCCCGCCGGTCAGTCGCGTGGCTGATAATCCCTGGCCGCAATGGCCCCGAGTGTTGCGCACCGATTATGCGCACGAAGAAGCGGCGGCGCGATTCGATCACGATCCGCGAGATTATTGTCTGTTGACCAAAGAATTCATCGGTGATGAGCAGGGTCATGTCCGGGCCGTAAAATCCATTGAAGTGCGCTGGTCCGGCGTCAATGGTAAATTCAGTATGACAGAAGTTCCCGGCACCGAGAAAGTCTGGCCGGCGAATCTGGTGCTTTTGGCCATGGGTTTCCTGGGGCCGGAGGAAACCATCGCCAAACGGTTGGGCTTGGAAACTGATGCACGCTCCAACTTCAAAGCGGGTTATGGCAACTACGCCACCTCCATTGAAGGCGTATTCGCCGCCGGCGATTGCCGCCGTGGTCAGTCACTGGTGGTCTGGGCCATCCATGAAGGCCGCGGTGCAGCGCGGCAATGCGATCTGTATCTCATGGGGCATACCGAGTTGCCTTGAGTGTTGCACCGCATTCACTGGGGCGGTACAACATGAATCCGGCCATTACTTCGACAAGCTCCGATGGTACTCCACCGTTCTTTGGCGTACAGCCACCCATCCTTGATGACCTGCTCATTGGGACAAAATGGTGGTCTGCGAAGCTAGACAGGCGTGGTTCAGGCCGTGCTGATCACGCAGGATCAATCCTTCCAGCGGGTCAATATCCGCCACTGTTCCCTCCAACACGCTGCCGGCACACGCAACGCGGATGCTTCGTCCCAACATGTGACAGCGGGATCGCCAAAGCGGAACAATGTCATCACCGTGCATTAAGGGATTGCAGAGGCAATGCAGGTCTACCAGCAGGTTCAAGATCACATTGGTAATTTCCCATTCCCCCCGATTAATCATGCCCAGGGAAATAGCCCGGGTTGCCAACTCACGCGGAAAATCCTTATGTGTCTGCATGACATTAACACCCACGCCTATGACGTAATCCGTCCGCGCCGGATTTTTTGCATTCGGACGGGTTTCAATGAGAATGCCCGCAATTTTGCGGTCATCAAGCAACACATCGTTGGGCCATTTGAGTTCCGGGGTGCGATGCGTCATCTTGGCGATACTTTCCGCCACCGCCAACCCGGCGGCCAGCGATAGGGTTTCCACCGGCAATTCCCGTGCCGGTAACAGCAGTGACAGCAATGCCGACTGCCCCGGCTTGGCTTCCCAACGATTGCCACGCCGCCCCCGCCCGTTGGTTTGCACATTGGCAATTACCGCCAGTGGTTTATCAATACCTTTGGCCGCCGCCGCAAAACATTCATCATTGGTACTTCCGATTTCCGCAAATGTCTGGACGGCAATATCGATTCCCTCCTGACCGAGCATTATATCCAGCATCAGCGATATGAATGCAAAGCCCAGCCGAACCAAACGTACGCCAACATCCCCCATAACAATGTCGCATCCCATCCTCCGCAGAAATTCCAATGCGCAGGCAATGTCTGAAACATCCAGCCCGGTATTGGCCTTGAGGAATCTGTATGGAACCACACCGTTGTTGAAAAGTGTGGTAAGTACCTGAAGAATCGCCTTGTTTTTAACCTCATTGAATGCTGGGAGGATTCTTTTCTCCAAAGATAAATCCGCAATCGGCTCAGTCATTTTCAATAAAATCCATTCCCAAGTCCAAACTCGGTGCGGAATGAGTTAGCGCTCCGACGCTGATGCGGTCCACACCCGTCGCGGCGATGGCCGCAATGGTATTGAGCGTAACCCCACCCGACGCTTCCAATAAAGGCGGACCGCCCGGGCGGAACGCATCGCGCCGTAATACGGCCTGTCGCAACTGATCTACGCTCATGTTGTCCAGCAGAATAATATCCGCCGCGCCCGGTAACGCTTCCTGAAGCTGCGCAAGCGTGTCCACTTCCAGCCACAGCGTGATGCCCGGCGGCAAATGCTCACGCATGTTCCGCGTTATAGCCGCGTAAGATAAAGAGCTTGCAGATTTTCGCCGCAGGGCTGCAAGATGATTATCCTTAAGCATCACGCCATCATATAGACCCATACGATGGTTGATGCCGCCGCCACACCGCACCGCATATTTTTCCAAATTTCGCCAGCCTGGCGTCGTTTTGCGCGTATCACATATCATGGGTTGGCTGCCAACTTGGTTGGCGCCGCTGCCGGCGGCTGCCACGAACTGGCTGGTCAGCGTGGCAATGCCGGAAAGACGCCCCAGAAAATTCAGTACCACGCGCTCTGCGGAAAGCAATGCCCCCGCTGGACCGCTGATTTGCGCAATGACCGCACCCGCTGCGGCGGTATGACCATCGGCAATATGAATCAGGCATTGCAGACGGCGGTCATAATGCGCCAGTACCGCCGGGGTCAGAAACGTACCGCAAATCACCCCCGGCTTACGCGCCACAATCTTTCCCGTGGCAGTGAGATCGGACGGGATAGTCAAAGCCACCGTGCGATCCCGCACCGCTGCCGCTGCCGCTGTTTTATTACCCGCCTCCGGCGCCACACCCAAATCTTCGCATACCGCCAAGGCAATAAGCTCGCGGATGGATTCATCCAATGGCGGGGAAGCTATCACATCCGACTCCACCCTATACCCGGCTTTACAGCAGCCGCATTATTCATCATCATCTTCATCGTAGAAGATGTCTTCATCTTCATCATCCAGATCATCGTCATCATACGCACCGCCAACATCATCATCTTCGAACTCGTCGTCTTCTTCCTCGTCCTCATCGTCATCCTCATCATCATCCTCATCAAGGTCGTCGTCTTCCTCATCGAGGTCGTCGTCTTCTTCTTCACGGCGGCGCTTGGCCAACGCGGTCGCATCCGCCGATCCATATTCCACGGCGGTGGAAGACACCGTGCCCAACTTCGTGGCATCGGATGCAGCTAATTCCTCGTAGTGCACCGCCCACACCCCTATGCCATGCGTCTGTACCGGCACGCCAGTCCCAGTCCCATCCGCCACTTCCATACCATACAACATTACCATATCTGGTTCTCCAAAAATCTTCGCGTACCTGCCGATTTTCCGCCGCCTTCACAATAGTATGCGACTCACGGAAATTATCCAACGGCGGCACGCAACACGCAATCCAACCGCCGGTAAAATACAGACAATTTTGGACAAGTCAATGGTTCTGAAGATAATGAGGATGAATAAAGTCCGTGGGTAACGTGCAAAAGCCGCCTCCGGCGGATATGACGCCCCATTATAAAAGGAAAATTTATGCCAAAAATCCGTAAAATTGCTGTTTTTCCGGGGACGTTTGATCCGCCCACACTGGGACACCTTGATGTGATACGCCGCGGTCACAAACTTTTCGACCATCTGATTGTGGCGGTCGGACGTAATCCGGACAAATCGGAATTGTTTCCCGTCCCGCAGCGCCTGGAATTAATCCGCACTCTGGTGGCCGACTTGCCGACCGTCTCGGTGGAATCTTATGAAGGCCTTACCGTGGAACTGGTGCGCCAACGCGGGGCCGTGGCCATTCTTCGCGGTTTACGGAATATGACGGACTTACAGTATGAGTTTCAACTGGCCCTGACAAATCGTGCGGTGGCGGATGTGGATACGGTTTTCATTATGACCAATGAGCGTTTCGCTTTTACCTCCAGCAGTTTGATCCGGCAGATCGCCGCCCTGGGTGGGAACCTCGATAATTTAAGTTCTCTGCTGCCGTCCAGCGTCATCGAACATTTAAGGGAATATCGTGATAAACAAGTTGGTCCATTCCGCACGCCGCAGTCGGATATTCCAATCTGAAGCCAATCTCCGGAGAGCCATGCAGACAGCCGCGGGAATAGGTGCTAGAATCACATATTGGTTTTGGTACTACTCCGGTGTTTTGCTGAATGCCGGAAAAGGAGATGGTCTTGGCTATCAGTGATACGATCAAACGCGGGACGATTCGCGCCCCGCACCGCAGTCTGTTACGTGCTACCGGCGTAATCCGCGATGAATCCGATTGGGACAAACCGTTTATTGCCGTCGCCAATAGCTTTGTGCAGATAATTCCCGGACACGCGCATTTGGATGTGGTGGGGAAAAAAGTCCGCCAGGCGGTGCGTGATGCCGGCGGGGTTCCGTTTGAATTTAATACCATTGGCGTCGACGACGGCATCGCCATGGGCCATGGTGGCATGAATTATTCACTGCCCAGCCGGGAGCTTATCGCGGATTGCGTGGAGACCATGCTCCGCGCGCATTGTTTTGACGGCATGGTCTGTATTCCCAACTGCGACAAGATCGTGCCAGGCATGATGATGGCCGCAGCACGCGTGAACATCCCAACGGTGTTCGTATCGGGTGGGCCAATGCGGGCGGGGGTGCAGCCGTCCACGGGCCGGGTTATTGACCTCATCAGCGTATTTGAGGGCGTGGGGCAGTTGTCTGCCGGCACGACCACCGAAAAAGAACTCGTTGAAATTGAAATGAATGCCTGCCCGACGTGCGGTTCCTGCTCTGGAATGTTTACCGCCAACAGCATGAATTGTCTCTGTGAGGCCTTGGGATTGGCACTGCCGGGTAATGGTACGATTCTGGCCACGGATCCGCGTCGCGATGAATTATTCCGGAAAGCCGGAGCCGCCATTGTGGATCTGGTCAGCCGGAATATCCGCCCACGCGATATCCTCACTCACCAAGCATTCGAAAATGCTTTTGCTCTGGACATGGCGATGGGAGGGTCCACCAATACGGTTCTCCATGCGCTGGCCGTAGCGCAGGAGGCCGGTTGTCCATTTCCGTTGCAATTTCTGAACGAAATTTCGGCCCGCGTGCCGCATATATGCAAAGTGGCCCCTTCCGGCGTACATCACATGCAGGATGTGGACCGTGCCGGCGGTATCAGCGCCATCCTTCAGACTATCAGCCATAAGCCGGGCGTACTGCACACGGATTGCATCACGGTGACCGGCCATACCCTCGGCGAAAATATCGCCCAAGCGCAAGTTAAGGATACCGAGGTTATTCGTACATTGGATCGGGCTTATTCGCAACAGGGTGGGCTGGCGATTTTGTTTGGAAATCTGGCCCCGGATGGCGCGGTGATCAAAGCCGGTGGCGTAGCGCGTAACATTCTTAATTTTTCCGGGCCGGCCAACATCTTTGAGTCCGAAGAGTCCGCCGCCGCTGGAATTTTACAGGGGAAAGTCAAGTCCGGCGATGTGGTTATTATCCGCTACGAAGGACCACAGGGCGGCCCCGGCATGCAGGAAATGCTCGCACCCACCGCCAATATCATGGGCCGTGGTCTAGGCGAATCCGTGGCTTTGATTACGGATGGACGGTTTTCCGGCGGCACCCGCGGCGCCTGTATTGGCCACGTTTCACCCGAAGCGGCCGCCGGCGGCCCCATTGCGCTGGTACAACCCGGTGATATTATCGAAATCGACATTCCCGGACGGCGGTTGAATATTCGCATAACACCGGAAGAGTTGGAGCGCCGCCGCAAAAATTGGCACAAACCGCCCCCCAAGCTGCTGCACGGTTACTTGGCCCGGTATGCCAGCATGGTCACCAGTGCGGATACCGGCGCCATTCTGAAAAATCCATGGGCTTCGCCAACAGCGACGAAAAAAGACCGCTAATTTGACGCGTGCCTTCCACCGGGCTCCATTAAGTAGGTTCACCGGCTCAACGAATGAATCTCATGCGGCCAATGTTGGGAATAATCGCCCAATTGATGGCACGCATCGGACGGAAGCCGGCGGGCCAGTAGACCATGAACGCCCGGCCCAGAATATAGCGTTGTGGCACCACGCCCATCGGTAGGTGCATGCCGCGCAGCACCGGTTCCACGCGGTACCAGGCTCGCGAATCTTCGCTGTCATTGGAATTGTCACCGAGCATAAAGTATTGGCCCTTCTTGAGTGTAATAGGATGCCCCATCGTGCCGGTACCGGGCCGTGTACCGCCGGGATCAATGGAACTGTTATAGGGGAAGCGAATCTTCATTTGCGTGTAGTAAATATCGCGCATCAACAACAAATGCCGCAATGTACAGCCCCCGGTGACCGCAATCTGAATCTTCGGGGTTTCCTGTTCCCCGGTCGTATGCCGCTGCTGCGCTACCACCAGCGCATCTGCCAGCGTCCAGGGCGCCGCATATTGCGCCATGAGTTTGCCGTTGATCCAGAACCGCGCTTCATGTTGCGTATTGCTTAAAGCCAGGCGATAGGGTTTGCCGGTTTGTAAGGCCGCAGACGCGTGAAAAATACTCATGTGTCTCGGGCTTATTGGAAGGTAGGTATTGTTCGCACCATCCCATTGATACAGTTTTAATGCGCCATCATGCGCCAAAGTCACTTGAAAGCGGTTGGTGGCCGGGCCGAGCGTCATACGTACCGCGGAATCAGGCGAGTGGGATATCCAGACCGTTCGCAGATAGAGGTTGCCGACAATATGATGGCCATTCCAATACGGGTTGGCGTTATACCCCAAGTCATTATAAAGATAACTATTGCGCTGCATAAACGCCAAATGCCCGACTGCGTTCGGCTTTCCGGTGGAAAAATTAATTACTGGTCCATTAGTGAACCATTTTCCCGCAGCGCTCTTTTGCGGCTCGCCAACCCAGGGATTGCTCCAGCGATTGCCATTCATGCGTTTCTGGCCGGCATCAATGGGATAAAAATCATTGTTGTACACCACTTGCAACATCGCTTTTTCAACATCTACCGGCTTATGTGCGATTTTCCCGTCAATGAATACATCACCATTGACGATTTCCACCGTGTTTCCCGGCAGACCTACCAACCGTTTAATAAAATTCTGTTTGCCGAACATCGGCTCCCGGAATACTACTATATTCCAGCGTTGTGGCGGCGAAAACCAATAGAGATATTTCATTACCAATATACGATCACCATTATATGTATACGGGAAATGCAGCGTTTGCGAGGAGTTACTGGTGCTGTATATCCGTTTGCGAATCGGCTTGCCGCGCAGTGCGTCGGCGGGAACTTCAAAATGGCAGTTGGGGCACATGGAATAATCCGGGGCGGGAATGGCGTAGGCGTTGGTCAGTTCACCATTGGCCAGACGGACCAGTGTGGATTCACGCTCTCCGGTTTGCGGATCGCGCAGAGTCATCCATTGTCGATCCACATCGGCATTGACATTAAACGTATAGCCGCACATGGGACATACGGCGCGGAAATGCGCGCCGCTAAGCGTTGGCGCCATGGAACCCGTGGGAATCACAAAGGCCTCCACACAAAAAGTGCGGAAAGTAAAGGCTAAAATAAGTGCAAGAATTACGGTTTCAAGCGTTTCACGCACACCCGGATTGGGGTTGGCTGGGGACACTGGGGGCGGGGCTCCAGTTGTTGGACGCGCCGCAGGTGGAGCAGTGACAGCCATGGTCGGCGTTCCCTTCTTGGGCACAGCCTCGGCGGGCGGCTTAGAAACCGGCGCCATGCCTGGATTATTCAACAGCGGGTTATTATCCGATTCCATGCCGATCCTTTTTACACCGTTGGCAACCTTGTTCATTGATCGTATCAGAGAACAAGCCCACCCAATTAGCCTGCGGACGCCTGGTCACAGCATCCTGCGACCAACGCGGTCAGTGCGCCCCCTCCACCATCGCCGCGTCCATCACCGCTTCGGAAAAAGTGGGATGGGCGTGAATGGTGGAGGCAATTTCGCTGCGCGTGGCTTCCAACCTTCGGGCCAACACCAACTCGGCGAGCATTTCCGTGGCTTCCGCCCCCAATAGATGGGCTCCCAGGAGTTCCCCATACTTTTTACTGAAAATAAGTTTCACAAAACCATCCGGCTCGCCCATTGCCTGCGCTTTGCCATTCGCCGTAAAATTATATTTACCCACTTCATAATCCAACCCTTGTTCTTTGCATTTTTTTTCCGTCAGACCCACGCTGGCCACCTGCGGATAACAATAGGTGCAACCAGGAATAGTGGTGTAATCCATTTCGCGGTTATTGACCGCGAACATCCGCTCTACCGCGATGGTCGCTTCCATGCTCGCAACATGCGCCAGCCACGGCGGACCGATGACATCACCGGCGGCATACATGCCATCGACGGAAGTCTTAAATGATTTATCGACTTTAATGGCGCCGCGATCCATCATCGGCGTGGCATTGGGAGCAAAAAGATTTTCCATGTTGCCCGTTACACCCACCGCCATGAGTACCACATCCACGGTAATGGTTTCACTTTTACCCCCGCGTGACACCGTTACCGCTGCACCATCGGCTTTCACTTCAACTTTCTCGGTTCGCGTGCCGGTGCGAACATCAATGCCGCGTTTCTTGAAAATCGCTTCCAGTCGGGTGCTGACATCCATGTCCTCAATGGGCAGCATATTGGACAACATTTCCACCAGCGTTATCTGCGTACCAAAAGCGTTATAGACATACGCGAATTCCACGCCGATGGCTCCCGCTCCGATAATGAGCATTTTACCCGGAATCTTCGGCAGTATCATCGCCTCCCGGCTGGTGATAATTTTTTCCCCATCCGGCTTAATGCCCGGTAAATCGCGGCTTCTGGCGCCGGTGCAAATCAGAATTTTGCCGGTCGCCAGGGTTGTGCGCACCGTGCCTTTGTCATCACGCACTTCCACTAGACCGGCTTTCGGGACAAATCCCGTACCGGTAAATCTGGTGACCTTATTTTTTTTGAATAGAAATTCAATGCCTTTGCTCATCGTCACCGCCACGCCCCGGCTGCGTGCGACAATTTTATCCCATTGCATTTTTTCCGTACCCACCGTGATGTTGTAATCCGTGGCCGCCCGGTGCATTTGGTGCATGAGATGGGCATCCTGAATCAGCGCTTTGGTGGGAATGCAGCCCCAGTTTAAGCACACGCCGCCAAGCTCGGAGCGTTCCACACACGCAACTTTTTTACCCAGTTGCCCCGCCCGTACCGCCGCCACATACCCTGCGGGTCCGGAACCAATAATCACCAAATCAAATTTTTCTTCAGCCACACATTACTCCTGGCAGGCCCATACACACCACAACTTGGAATTGTATGCGAACATTTACTTATCGCAAATCCATTTTACCACTGTTTGCGCAAATTCGCCGGCGCAATAATCGGGATTCTGCTTTCCCGCCCGGCCCATTTCTGCGTGGGGACAAGCCCCGCTCCAATGGCCTGGTCCAAGCCAGCCTTCTCCGCCAGGATCGCCCCCCTTGGATAGCGGAGATTCAACGGCGTACAGACCCGCTTCAATCTCGTGCGGGTTCACGTCAACATTACGTCAATTCCCGATTACGGAACAAAGCCACAGCGATGCTTAATGCCGCTCCGATGTACATCGCGCCGTACAGCGAAGCCATACTGACATAACTCCAGACCTGCCCCAGTGATGGCGCATCCGGCCCCTGATAGTGCCCCGGCATGGAAATGGACCGGTAGATCAGAGCTTGATTAATATCAAAGTTGGTCAGGTACGGCAGCAAATAGCTGCCGCCGTCTACCAGCGTTTGCCAAGGAGGTCCCAGATGCAGCAACGGCACAAAACGCGTGAGATTCGCCCCAATGTACAGCACCACAATGACCGTCATGTTCAAAGCCAGACTGTAGCGCGTGGCAATGGCGGTACTGATGGCGGCCAATGTGGCCAGCTCCATAAATTGCAACACAAATGCCGGCAGCAACGCGATAATCGCCATATCATTGGCCCAAAACAACGCCTGTTGCCCTGCGTAGGTGGCTACGGACAGATCAATACGTTGGTCGGAAAAGTACCGCAGCCACGCACAGGCCGCCGCCGCAATCGTGCAGATCGCCATGGTCACAAACATCAGAAATGCAATACCCAGATACTTGCCGATAATCACCTGCCAGCGGGCCACCGGTTTGCTCATCAGTGTCAGCATCGTGCGATTTTCAATTTCCTCATCAATAACCTTGGCGGTTGCGAATACCATGATAATGAGGATAAACATCAGCACGAACGACATGGCCACATCGCGGTACATCTTGGTATCTTCGCCGAAGGTATTAAACGGCACAAAAGCGGTGATGACAATCGCCGCGATGCACATCGCAAAAACAATCAGCGTGAAGGGCTGGTACAACGCTTCATGATACGTTACCTGCGTGATAGCCCCGATACGGCTTAAATTGATGAGCGGTAGAAAGACATATTCCACCAGCCCCCATATTCCCCCCGCCGCCGTCAGTGAACCGAATAACACCAGAAAGAATCGAAGATTGTTGGCTTCCGTAGCCGTCGCGTTGGCGTAATTAGCCGCCACACCACCGTTGTTTTTACCGGCCTGCCCCGCCTGCGCCACCGCCGCCTGCGCCGCCGTAGTCACCTCAGCATGCCAAACGGCAAACACGAAAGTCATTGCGACCAGAATGGCCATTACAATAATGTAAACCTTAGTAAGTTTTGTCACATGTTCCTCTTATAACCTTGCTTGGTCGGCATGCACCATGCTTTGAACGTTACCATCTTATTCGTACCGGAGGCGCCAGCCCTTCCACCGGTTCGGTTTGCCGGGTTGTGGAACTGATAAATCCCGCAAAACGCGCCGCAATTTCCCGCGCAAGTTCGTCAATGTGGTCCGGCGAACCTTCCAGAATTAATTCCACCCGGCCATCGGGTAAATTGCGTACCAGCCCACCTAACTTATACGGTTTTGCCAGCTCCACAGTGCTCTGCCGGAATCCTATTCCCTGTACGCGCCCGGAGAAAAAGAAAACGTTACGTACTGTACTCGACGGCATATCCATAGCCAAATTATCCTACCATCATAAGCACTTTATACCAAGACGTATTATTTGCCAAATGATAAAAAATGGGTAACCGTTCACGCACGATGTTTTTTGCGTATCCATCACGCGCGGCGGCAGGCCCAGCCGCGACCGTAAGGGAGTGGTAACGCCGTGCACGCATACCGAGTTCGGAAGGCCGAAAGGCCGTGAACGGTTACAAAAATGGATACACCATAGCCAATTTAGCCACCGCTGGCACTGTTTCATGGCACGCCGGTCAACAGATTGCCATGTTTCGCATTTGCGATACATTATTTTTTGTTGTGTTATAAACAAAGTGGTCGTGGATACGTATAATGTAGCTAATGGTATGGCTGCAGGTTGGCGCCGGCTTGGAGTCGGGCGTGCTGCGTTGCAGGGAAGTAGTTGTATGGAAAGGTTTTATGAGTCAGTTTTTTAATTCTCCCGGTTCCGGTTATAACGATACCTTGGTTCCCGGTGTACGGTCTGATGCGCTGGAGCAGCGCAGTTTTATGGCCAAGGTGTTTGGCTGGATGAGCGTTGGACTTCTGATCACCGGAATTGTGGCGCTTCTGGTTTCGGAAAACCCCAAGTTTGTGGCCAGTCTCGAACAGGGAGGCTTTTGGATTGTATTTATCGCCCAAATTGGATTAGTTCTATGGTTTAGCGCGGGCTTGAACCGGATGAGTGCCGGCTTGGCCACCATTCTTTTTTTGGCCTATAGCGCCTTAACCGGGCTGACATTCGCCATTTTGTTCCTGATTTATACGCAGGCTTCCGTTTATTCAACATTTTTCATTACCGCCGGAACATTTGGTTCCATGGCCTTGTACGGGTATGTGACGAAGCGCGATCTTACGGGCTTGGGGCACTATGCCGGGATGGCTTTGTGGGGAGTGATTCTCGCCCTGGTGGTGAATATGTTTATGCACAATAGTGGCTTGGAATCCATTATCAACGTCGTGGGGGTGTTGGTGTTTGTCGTGTTGACCGCGTATGACGTGCAGAAAGCGAAGTTCATGTATCTGGTCGGTCCGGATGGCTCACAGGCCCATCAGAAGGCGGCGGTCAGTGCCGCGTTTAATTTGTATCTGGATTTCATTAACATGTTTATCTTTCTGCTGATGATGTTCGGACGGCAACGCGATTAACCTCCGTCGGTCGTTGTGTCGATGAAGCGGATGCGCATCAGGGGCCGGTAATTTAACGGCCCTTTTTTTTTGCCGCCGCCAGTTGGTTGTAAACTACAAACTCAAAAACAGGTAATGGGCGTGTTTTTTTCCAGGCGATGCCATTTCCGCAGCCAATGCGCGGACCAGGGCCGCCGCTAAAATGCAATAGCGCGGTACGATGCTACGCCAATTCGGGTGAATGAAGGATTGCAAAACAATATATGGCCGCATCCACCGACAACCGAAAACTTCTTCAGAACTTGCCCGCCGGCGCTGCAGCGGGTAATCTCAAGGCTATGCAGGAACTTATGGCCGCTGAAGATATTGCCCGGTGCATCCGGCAGATGACAGAAAAAATTCTGGCGGCGGGCGAACTCATGAGCGATTCTTCTCTGGCCTTGGTGGGAATACGTCGGCGTGGCGAGGTGCTGGCACAACGTATTGCCGCCGGAATTGCCGCCGCGCAAAAACGCCCCGTGGATGTGGGCGCCTTGGATATTACCATGTACCGCGATGATGTGGTGGGTAATCGTTCCATCGTTATTCCCATGGGTACGGAAATGAATTTTCGCCTCGATGATCGGCCCGTGCTGCTGTTGGATGACGTGCTGCATACCGGCCGCAGTGTACGGGCGGCGCTGGATGCCCTGGTCGATTTTGGCCGCCCGCGTTTCATCCGCCTGGTGGTGCTGGTGGATCGCGGCGGCAGGGAATATCCGGTAGCGGCGGATTTTGTGGGCCGGCGCGTGGAAGTGCCGCCGCTGTCGCGGGTGCGCGTAAGTCTGCGGCCCATTGATGCCGTAGACGCGGTATTTGTGGATATGGCCGGCAGGGCTGCCGGAGGAGACTGGCGATGACTGAACCGGCAACTTGGACCCGTCCGCATCTTCTGACACTGGAATCACTTTCTCCGGCGGAGATATTTTCCGTGCTGGATACAGCGCAGGCCCTCAAAGAGGTTTCCACCCGTAGTATTAAGAAAGTCCCGGCGTTGCGCGGTAAGGTGGTGGTGAATCTTTTTTTTGAAGACTCCACACGCACCCGTACAAGTTTTCGTCTCGCGGCGCAGCGTATGAGCGCGGATGTGGTGGATTTTTCGGTTTCCACCAGCAGTGTCAATAAAGGTGAAACATTAATTGATACAGCGCGGAGCATTGTGGCCATGGGAGTGGATGCCATTGTCATTCGCCATCGCAGCAGCGGGGCTCCGGAGGTGCTTAGCCGTGTGGTAAAGTGCAGCGTCATTAATGCCGGCGACGGCAGCCATGAACATCCCACGCAGGGCTTGCTGGATTTATTTACCATGCGGGAAGCGTGCGAACGGCGCGGCAAAAAGTTGCGCGATCTGCATGTGGCCATTGTGGGCGATATAGCCAATTCCCGCGTGGCCCGCAGCAATCTCTGGGCTTTGTCGAAATTGGGCGCGAAAGTCACGCTCGTTGGTCCGGCCACGCTGTGTCCGGCGGCATTCTCTGAATTCGGAGCACGGGTGACCCATGATCTGGACTCCGTGCTTGGGGAAGTGGATGTCATTAATATGTTGCGGGTGCAATTTGAGCGGCTTACCAGCGCCGCATTTCCCAGCGTGCGGGAATACAGCCGGTATTTTGGCCTCACGGAAGAAAGACTCCAGCGCTGCCGCCCGGATGTGTTGATTTTGCACCCCGGCCCGATGAACCGCGGTCTGGAAATCAGCAGTGCCGTGGCCGATGGGGAAAAATCGGCGATTCTACGCCAGGTCAGCAACGGATTGGCCGTGCGGATGGCGGTGCTTTATCTGTGCATTGGCGCGGGCAGTTTTCAATAGTAATAGATGTTTCAGGGAAATCATAAATGAGCGACAACCAATATATTACTGCAGCGCGCGGATTTCTGGCCGGTGCGTTGCACTGCGGCATTAAGCAATCCAGCCAGTCCGATTTAGCCATGCTGGTAAGCAGCGTACCGGCAACGGCGGCGGCGGTTTTTACCACCAACAAAGTGGTGGGAGCGCCGGTGGTGGTAGGCCGAAAACATATTCAGCGCGGGGTATTAAGCGCGTGCGTTATTAACAGTGGCTGCGCCAATGTCTGCACCGGGAAGCGCGGGATCGCCGATGCGCTGCAAATGTGCACGCTAACGTCCGAAGCCCTTGCCAAGTGTGATATGGTCGTACCACCCGAGGATATTCTGCCGAGCAGCACGGGGATCATCGGACACTTTTTGCCCATGAAAGAAGTGCGTTCCGGCATTTTGTCTCTGGCTCCAAACCTCGGTTGCAGCATCCTGCATGGCGAAGCGTTTGCCCATGCCATCCTCACCACAGATTTGAAATGCAAGATCGCCAGTACGCAATTCACTGTGGGCCGACGGACCATCACCATGGCCGGCTGCTGCAAAGGGTCGGGAATGATTGCGCCGAATATGGCCACTATGCTGGCGTATGTGGCCACCGATGCGGCCATTAGCTCTGCAGCGTTGCAGGCGGCGGTGCGGGATACCGCGGACACCACGTTCAATTGTCTTACCGTGGATCAGCATACCAGTACCAGCGATACGTATGTCGTGCTGGCCAATGGGCTGGCGGAAAATCCACGCATTGAACTGAATACCGCCGCCTGGCGAAGTTTTTCACGGGCTTTGGAAACCGTCTGTGATTCATTGGCGCGGCAAATTGCGGCGGATGGTGAGGGGGCGACCAAACTGGTGATTGTGCGCGTTACCGGTGCGGACACGGATGCGGATGCCCGGCGGGCGGCCATGGCTATCGCCAACAGTCCATTGGTAAAAACGGCAATTCACGGTGGTGATCCCAACTGGGGGCGATTTGTCAGTGCGGCGGGTTACAGCGGCGCCAAAATGAATCCTGATAAATCGCGCTGCCAGGTAGGCGACATCACGGTATTTCGCAATGGCCAACCCACCACGCCGGCATTGGCGGATGTTGCAACCGCCATGAAAAATCCGGAAGTTCATATTACCGTAAGTCTCGGCACGGGCGGCAAGGGAGTCAGCCGGGTGTATACCTGTGATTTATCGCGCGAATATATTGCCATCAATGCGGACTACCATACGTAACAGTACAGTAGACCGCAGGAGGCGTTTCCACCCTGGCGGCAGCCACTTTTTTTCCAGCCGTATTTGCTCTACTGTCTACTTTCTCAAGCCTCCTGCTCTATTTTTTCGCCCGCTGGCGAAAAAATCAGGGCGACAGGATTCGAACCTGCGACCTCTTGGTCCCGAACCAAGCGCCATTGAGCGAAAAACGGCCTTTTCTGTGCAAAAT
>JBMFGW010000025.1:0-36865 GCA_049977145.1 Phycisphaerae bacterium | reverse complement strand
GATGGTTGCGGCAAACCGTCGTCCATTCGGTTAATGGACAGTTCACACAGCTCCAATATGGAGCGGAAGGAGTCGTTTATGTTTTCCAGTCGTTTATCCATCGTGCGTGGTTGTTCTCTGGCAGCGGTGGCTGCGGCGGCGGTGGCCATATTGGCGGGGGGCAATGCCCAGGCTGCGATTATTCAAAATGGTGATTTCTCCGCGAATGCGGCGGCTTACATCAATTTTCCCGGTTACGACGGCGGGGCAGCCGTCTCGCCAAACGTGACCCCAAACCCGACCGCCCCGACCAACTGGACCCAGAATGGGACTGGCGGTGTGGGCATAAACGGAGTCGACACGACCACCGGCAACCCGTTCGGGCCATCAGCGCAACAGGCAACCCCAACCCTGGACTGGGTATTCCTACAAAACGCTGGGGCTGCGGTTTTTCAATCCTACACGGTTACCGCAGGGCAAAGCTATCAGGTCAGTTACCTTGATGCCAACCGCGCGACCGATGCCGGCTACGCGCATGCCTATGTGCTTGGCGGCAGTCTAGCTGGCCCCGTACTGGGTCAATATCAGACGACGCCTGGAGATGTCAATTTTCAGGCGGAATCTTTTACGTACACGGCTGATGCAAATACCACCGACTTCCTCGTTTTACAGAACGCGTCGGGCGCTGGTGATCTAACAGTGGACTTTACGGCCGTCTCGGTAGCCGCCGTGCCCGAACCGGCCACGCTGGGCTTGGTCGCCGTCGGCGGCTTGGGATTGCTGCTGTTGAAACGGCGTAGGGCGGTATGACGCGGCGGCGAAAAAGGCCGATGGTACCACTGGCGGAGCCGGTGGCTATGTGGGGAATGGTTAGGGCACTGGACAACCGCCCATTGGGGGCGCGGGAGTCCTCATCCGCCGTTGGTCGGCTGTGCTCGGCCCCGTGATGCGGGTTTTTCGGCTGGCGGTTTTCTAGGTCGAGCTGCCGCCGATATGTGGATGGCAACGGGAGGGCCGGCGAAATTAGAACTCTCGGCCTTCCCTTTTTCTCCCGGCGCGCCGGGACTGAAAACTGAAAACTTTGCACTGAACACTCGCAGAAGGAGTTTTTTATGAAACGTCGAAACGCATTTACCTTAATTGAACTACTTGTGGTGATTTCCATTATCGCCATACTCATCGCACTGCTGTTGCCGGCATTGGCGAAAGCTCGTTCCATGGCGTTGGCCACTATTTGTGAATCGAACCTGCGGCAGATCGGCACGGGCGTGCAGGAGTACGCGCAGGAATATGAGGATGCGATTCTGCCGGCCGGGTACAGTTATACTCGAACGGGAGCGGGCACCGACCCTTGGCCGGCGCTCATGATCAAAGCGGGTATCGCGCCGAGTCCCGGCAATAACTTGGCGGCAGGGGAAGCACAATCCACCATGTTTGTTGATCCTGCGCTACCAAGTTCGGCTGTCTCGCAGGTTGACGGCAACGGAAATTTGATAACGGGTTCTTCCGGACCTAACGATTGGAACGGGGACGTAACATTACGCCAGCAGACGCAGGTTGATGTGTTAGGTACCCCGCAAATGACCATTGACTGGTCTTATGGCATTAATGGTGGATACTATTTCCTTAATCCATTGAATCCACCGCCGTGGAATTTTAACGTCGCGGGTGGTTATTACGCCAATGCTACCCCAACCTATGTGCTCGTTGACCAGAATCAAACTCCCGGGGGGCAGATCTCCCTTGGGTACCGGATGAGTAAGGTTAGCGCCCCGTCGGAACTTTGTTTCATTTATGATGGAATGTGGATGGTTCCATATAATTACGCACCCCAGGTTGGCTTGGACATGCCTAATCCGCCTGCGAGTGTTTACGTGTACGGACGGCACAATCGTCCAACTACCGCTGGCCCGGCGGATATGGCCGGAGATGTCAATGTCTGCATGTTGGATGGCTCTGTTGGCGAGTACCGTGACGATCAACTACCAACCACCATCAGTAATCGCTTCGGCGGCATGATTGCTACCGGTCCCGGCTGGGACATGATGCCGACATTCAATATGCAAAAGCTTGAGGAAAGTGGCCAATGACGGTGGTGACAAATATTGGCCATCTGTGCCACAATCCGTCGATTTCTTCGCAGCGTGCAAAGATTTTTTAGTGGCATTTTTCGGCACAGCTTTCCAAAAATCTGTGCTCCGTAGTTGCGTTTTGGCTCTCTCCGCGTTCTGGGCGACTCCGCGTGACATTTTGGTTGCGGGGCAGCCGCACTGGGAGAATGTTGTTTCAGTCGATGGATTGGAAGAGGGGGTTTTATGATGTTTGATAAAATCAAGCCAACTCATTTACGTTTGATTGTTCGGACGGTAGCCGTATCGGTCGCCGCGTGCGCAGTGGGTGCATCGGCCTTGCCAGCGGGGGCAGCAAGCAACGATGTTACCATTTCCAACGGCGGCCTCGCGGTGACGTTTAACCTTTCCTGGGGCGCGGTGGTAACTGGCATTGCCAATACCAACGTGGCCAACGGATTGAATATCGTGGACAGTCATGATGTGGGCCGGGAGTTGCAAACGGATCAGTTTCTCTATCAAAATATTGGCGGTAGTAACCAATTGATGATTAACCCCACCCAGGCCGGGGCGGGCGGCCACCAAGCCTATTATCAGCATCCCAACGGCGTCGCGATTCCCGAAACTGGCAGTCCGGTCACGAGCTGGTCGGCCAGCGCCAATCAATTCCAGGCGGTCATCACGCCTTTGGATTATGACACGGGCAATCCCACTGACTGGGTCTACGTCGAGAATGTAAGCATCAACTCCCAGGGGATCGCCAATTTTCATTACACCTGCTACGACTACCAGCCGGGGACATACAGTGTCAATACCGAGGTTCCCACACTCTACTCGGATCGCACCAACGCCTTTATGTACCCGGCCTCAAACGGCTCGCCGCAAACGGTCACCGGGTCTCCAACTTGGCCGCAACCTGGGATCACCTCAAATGGGTGGATTGGCAACGTTGATACTACTAATAACCTTGGGATTTTCTATACCACTCCGACGGGTCTGCCTGAAACCTACGGCACTTTTCCCGGTGCCGCCGTTTCCGACGCACTGCCGCTGGGTAAAACGAACGTGGTGGAATATGGGCTAACCGTCAACCCCGGCACCATTTTGTCGAGCCAGTTCTCGGCAGCGGTAAGCACCCCGCAAAATGGCCCCTCGTTGATATCGAGCCGGTTGCCGGCGGTCTCTACAATCACAACAAGCCTTATCAACAATGGCGCATTTGCCACCAATGCCGCAGTATATACCAAATCGCCGGGGTATTCGCAGGGAGGAAACCCGGCGGCACCCATGGGATGGACCTCAAGCGGTGGAAACACCGGCATCAACGGGCCGGACACGGGGTTCTTTGGTAGTAGCGGTTACCAACCCTTTGCGCCAAAGAGCACCGCTGGCGTAAGCGATTTCAGCTTTCTTCAAGGGAATGGAGCATTCGTCGCCCAGACTGCGGCCACCACCGCCGGGCAGTCGTACACGCTGGCGTTCGATGCGGCGCAACGGAGCAGCGACACGACTGCCGTGCTGGAGGTGATTCTCACGAACCCAACCAATGGCAGGGAGATAATCACCCTGACGCCTACCATAAACGATACGGGTTTCACCCCCTTTTTGCTGAATTTCACGGCGATTTCAGGATCGACCAACATTGAGTTCCTCAACACCAGCCCGGTAGGAATAGATGATACTGTTGATGTGTCAAACGTATCCATGGCGGCAACTGCGGTGCCGGAACCAGCTCCTCTGGGCCTGTTCGCCATCGGTGGAATGGCGCTGGTGCTGGTCGGGAGGCGGCGTAACGCCCGGGCAGAGGTGAAGGAGACAACAGCGTGAAAATTTTGTCTCTGCGTTGAATCATAGCAGGTCAGGGCCGGGCTGATGAAAACCTTGACGTTCTGCGTGTCTTTTCGTGTGCTGTAGAAGCTGCAACCTGTTGCGCGGCAGTGTGGGTATGTCCTCGAGTATTGCATGGAAATGCGGTGGCGGGATAGCCGCATTGGATCAACCACCGGATTTGCCATCCGGTGCTCTTGAAAGGCGCGACACATAGGGCATGAACGCGGCACTGGGATTCTCATAAGCCCAAGTCAGGTCCCACAAGGTACATAATGTTCACCGATGTTAGGATGGTATAAATATGGTGATGAGAATTCACAAACCGTTGCTTTTCACGCTTATGGCCGTGGTGGCCTTATGCGTCGCCGCAGTTGTCGCCTGTAACGGAAAAAGCCTGCCCGCGCCGCGGATGAGTTATTTGGATAATGGCCAACTCCGAGTGGGAGTGAACTTGGCCATGGGCGGTGCGATAACGTATCTGGCTCAATCCGGGGGCAAGATGAATCTGATCAATCACGTTGACCTTGGACGCGAGATTCAAATGTCGGACTACTCCGGTCCGAATCCCTACATTCCACCCGGGCGAAAGATTCGGTCTTACTGGCGAATGTTGGGCTGGAACCCCGTTCAGGCTGGGGATGCGTTTAAGAATCCCTCCAAGATTGTTTATTTTAGGAATAATGGCAGTAGCCTGGTGGTACGGTCCATTCCCATGATCTGGCCACTCAATAATCAGCCGGCGCGTTGCAGTTTTCAGACCCGCATAACGTTGCAAGGAGATACAGCTCATGTCCGGTGCCGCATGGTGGTATTCAGAAGAGATTTAAAACAGTATTCAGCGCGTCCCCAAGAATGCCCAGCCCTCTACACCGTCGGCAAACTCTGGCGGCTCGTGGCGTACACCGGTGATAGACCGTTTACCAACGCGCCGGTAACGATGCTGGATCCACCCGTTGTTCTTAAAAGAAAAATGCAGGTTTTTGCAGGCACCCGGAAAGGCGATCCGTGGATTGCGTTTAATGCCACGGAAAACTGGGCCGCGCTCGTCAATAACGCCGGATTTGGACTGGGGATATGGGCACCGGGTGACTACCGGTTTTCCGGTGGCTTCTACGGTGCAGTCCACGGCACCGGCGGTCCGACAGACAGCCAGACGGGATATATTGCACCGAATTTCTTCGATATTATTGACCATAATATTGTGTATAAATATCGCTATGTATTAATTGTCGGATCAATCGGACGGATTAGATCCTGGGTGTATAAACACGCACCTCGCCCTGGGCTGCCGCAATGGAAATTTACGCGTGATCGTCAGCACTGGGGGTACGTTGATGCACACGACACGGGATGGCCGATCAAAGGTTGCTTAAATGTTTCACTGACCGGTGCGCATCCACGATTGGTCGGGCCGGATTGGTTCTGGCGAGCTTCCAAGGCACCTGTGCTGTTTATTGATGCCGCATTCAAGACCACGGCAAAAGTCGGGGCCGTTTGGTGGCGTGGCCTCAACGAAAATGGCTTTTCACCCCGATCCCGTGTGGTATTTCCCATCAATGGGGATGGCCATTATCATCGTTACGCAATCCGTCTGGCGGGTAATAAAGCCTACCGCGGTGCCATGGCGCAGCTGCGGATTGACCCGGTGCCTGCGGGCGAAAGCGGCGCATGGGTAAAAATTAAATCCATCGGATTCCTCCGGCGAACCGACGACCACTCGCACCACGGCGGAATAAAGAAGTGAAACCGCTATCAACGCGGCGCCGTTGGAAGTTAGGCGGCGGTAATAAATAAAGTATCAAGTATGGAGTCAACAGCTTGGCCAGCGCCCACTTTTGTGCCGCCGGTAAATCCGCGATAGCCACAAGAATTGACGCCAAATCAGGGTTTTTATCAACTGCACCGCTTTTTGCACCGGCGTTGTCCGAAACATCCGGAATATCAAGGCGTTTTGAAGATATTTCGTGTCTCGATACGCATGGGGCGCATGCGGCGATTAAGGAGGTGCGGAGATTTTTGATTTTGGAGCGTCTATAATATAATAATTAGTGTTCAATGCTTGGATGGTCCGGATTGTTGGATGGTCCGGATTTTATGTTATGTAACGATGCGGAGTTTAATATGGCGACAATGCGTGCGGTTCAAGTTTCCCGGGCAAAAGGGGATTTCGAGTTAGTGCATCGGCCTATACCCGAACCGGGAGTGCGGGATATCCGGATTAAGGTTAAAGCGTGCGGCGTGTGCCACAGCGATATGTTTATTAAAGAGGGATTGTTCCCCGGGATCACTTATCCACGTATTCCCGGACATGAAATTATCGGTACGGTTGATGCCGTCGGAGTATCGGTAAAAACATTTAAGCCGGGGCAGCGGGTAGGTGTGGGTTGGCATGGGGGGCATTGTTTTGTCTGCGATTCGTGCCGCCGGGGAGATTTTATTCATTGTGGCCAAGAACAGATAGCCGGTATCAGCTATGACGGTGGTTATGCGGATTATTGTGTTGTTCCGCAGGAGGCGGTGGCACTGGTGCCGGAAGGTCTGGATTCCACCAATGCCGCCCCGTTAATGTGTGCGGGTGTAACAACCTACAACGCGCTGCGCCACAGCGGCGCACGATCCGGTGATGTGGTGGCCATACAGGGCCTTGGCGGATTGGGCCATCTGGGGGTGCAATTTGCGCGGGCGATGGGATTTCATACGGTGGCTATTTCCGGCTCTAATGCCAAGCGTGAATTGGCGGCCAAACTTGGAGCGCATGACTATGTTGATACCTCCAAACAATCGCCGGCCGAGGCGTTACAAAAATGGGGTGGCGCGCACGTTATTTTAGCCACGGCGCCGGACAGCAAATCCATGCAACCGCTGATTGCGGGATTGGGAATTGGCGGACGTCTGGTGATTGTGGGAGTCGGTACGGAACCCGTGCCGGTTTTACCACTGCAACTCATTGGTGCGACTAAATCAATTTCCGGCTGGCCAGCGGGAACCGCGATGGATTCACAGGATACAATGAATTTCGCGGCCTTGACGGGCATTAAAGTAATGGTGGAAAATTTTCCACTGGAAAAAGCCGCGGAGGCCTACGACCACATGATAGCCAACAAGGTGCGATTCCGTGCGGTGCTGGTGATGTAAACAAAGAAGCAATAAGCCGCATGGCCAAGGGGGGTACGGAATTAATTACCGTCGGTCCTCGTCATAAGCTCGTACTCATTGCGGATTTCCGCCTTGATCACCCTGCATGGCCTGCATTTCCAGCATCATTACCAGTGGCAGCAGGGCATGAATCCGCGCGGAAAGTTGCTCCAGATTAGCCATGGGCATACGCCATCGGCCCGTCAAGGTATGGTTCTTGACCGCCATGCTGATTGACATCGGCTCGGTGGCTTGCATCTGCGGCATTGGGCTGTTCATCTTCGCCATGGCTTTAACGCGCTGCGTCATGGCGGAAATCACGGCGGACCAATTCTGATACATGATCAGTGATGAATTGCCGAGAACATGTTTCTCCGCCGCGACGATTTCCGGATTAGATTCCAGTGGATCCGACCGCGCGGCGGATGCGTGGATCGTAGCAGCAAGGAGTTTATGACTACAGTTGCCGCCGACGATCAGTCGCTGATCATTGCTGCCAATAAAATACGTTTGCGTGGAAAAACCAAGCAGGGACTGCTGCATTTTCATGGCTTCCCGCATTGCGCGTTCTTCCGAAGTACCAGCAGCGGGCAAGACCATGGACTGTTTAATAACCGTAAATGGTATGGCTGCAATCGTAACTTGGTGTGGCACCACCGTGGTGCGGTAGGGCAAAGCCGTTCCCATGGTTAACTGAAACTTGGAAAGCCAACGGGCTTCACTTACCAGCAAATGCTGAACCAATGCGGCCAAGGCCGCGGGGTGGGGCGACTGTGCCAAGCCCACGGAGGACATAATGGGACCGGTAGCCTTGGCCGATACATTCACCAAAGTATTGGATTGCGAGCAGAGCTTCAACAATGCCGCAACTTGTTGCAGTACAGCGGGAAACTGATGGCTTCCGGCCTGCCGAGGCGCAGCGGCTTTGCGAACCGCGGTCGCCCACTGCTCCAGAAGTGCCGCCGCCAGCGGGCCATTAATATTGCTGGCCGCCGCTTCTATAAAATGCGTGGAATTTGGCAGGCCCCGCAACGGCTTTGCCGACAGTGGCCGCAGGCAATCCAGCACTTGGTCCATGTGCGAATTCGCTTTTACATCGGCAACCATGGTCGTTGTGATGGCCGCCGGTGAAATGCGCAAAGCCAGCAGAGCGGAATGGGTGTCTTTCACCATGCCCAGACCTACTTGTTCGGCGATGGTTTTCAACTCCGATCCGTCCGAAGTTTCGCCCGTAGCGCCGGTCGCATCAATGTCAGCATGGCCGGCGTTGGCCATGGCTTGTTCGATCGGCTTACGAATGGCCGGAACATTCACCAGCACACAGACATCCGAGCTTGCCGCCAGCGGCTGCTCGGATGCGGTCAGCATGGGAGTTAAAGCGGCACTGACGGATTTGAACTGCAACAATGCTCCACGATTATGCGATACCAGAATGCAGTGGCGGCCCGCCATGGCATAAATATCCCGGCCATCCGCGGATTGCCCGTGCGCCAGGCCATCCTTGCCGGCGGAAAAATTCATGTTGGCAATAGCAGCCTTAGGATCCCGCGTGGGCAGCATCATGACGGAATAAGTAGTACGACGCATGGTTCCACTGGCAATTTCGACGATGGCGGCGGTGCCGTGCGCATCGATTCCACGCGGCAGATTCATTTTCTTTTCAATGTTTCGCAACGAGGGCGGCAAAACCGGAATTTTCAGTTTTTGCGCCAGCAGCGCGACCTTTTTATCCAATGCTCCCATGTCGTGAATAATCACCACCGCCTGCGCGTTGGCGGGGATGTGGCCGAGTAATCGCGCATCGGCGGCAGCATTGTTGTTGGCGGCGCCGGCGGCCATACTATGGCCGCTGGCCAATAAGACGCACGCCAAAGCGGCGGCGGTCAGCAAATGTTTGTGTTTGCACATTGTCAATATCTCCTGAAGTTAAGGGAACTCAACAAAACATACATCGGAATAGTGCGCCGGCGGAATACCACGCCAAGCATATTGCCATTATTGCCATGCGCGTATGCAATACCACACAATAATTTCCGGCGCCAAGCACATCAGTCCAACATTACCCACGACTCACTGCCGGTACTCACTTAGTAATTCTATCTTCGCCGCATTATTTTAGCCAATCGTCGGCGTTTATGAAGTTCGGTCGCGATCAACATTGGCATTCCCGCATTTATCGGCGGCTCGAACGGCACCGATAAATGCACTCATCATGGCATGATCTTTGATTCCTGGCCGTCCCGCGTACTCCACACCGCTGGACACATCCACCGCCCAGGGACGCAGCGTCTTTAAGACTTCAGCAATGTTATCCGGCCTTAAACCTCCGGCCAGTATAAAGGGCGGCAGTCCGCGCAGCTCACCGGTGGTTGCGGTTTCGGCCAGCCAGGCCAAATCAATTCGCGTACCGGTTCCGCCATGCCCCCGGGTTGAAAATGCGTCAAGCAGAAGAGCGGCGGCGGAAAATGATTTTGATTCCAGCACCGCAGGCAGTGTCCGTAAATCATCGCGCCGCGCGATATGAAATACCGGCCAATACCGCACCTGGGGAACTTGCACCGGTCGCGTTTGTGCCAAATCGCCATAAAGCTGAAACGTTCGCACGCCAAACGCCTGCGCCAATTCGCTGGCCACCGCGTATCCTTCCGGCGTGCTTAAATCCACGAGCGCCACTGCACTTACACGCGGATCCGGGATGGCGGTAAGAATGTGTCCGGCTTGTTGGACCGTCATTTTACGGGGGCCCGCATAGAGATTCAATCCGATAAAATCCGCCCCGGCCTCCAACGCCGCCACCGCATCTTGAATCCGAGTAATACCGCATATTTTTATTTTCAGCCGTGTCATACTGGTGCCACAATCCATCGATTTCCCCGTAGCGTGCAATGTGATTTTTTAGGTGCACGACTTGGTATATTTCCGTACAAATCCACACCATCCGTGGTTTTATCCCGTTATCTCCGTATAGTTAAGTGACACTTGGTTGCCCCAGCGCCCCCCTGCGATTCTCATCGCATGAGATGAAGCCACACCCGCTTGACCAACTTTCAGCATCAGAAGAAATTATCTCCGGTTAAAAGATTTTCCGCCACAGTCTGCACCGTGACTTAATCTTACCTACGCTCTGACTGAGCCAGTTAGATAGCGTTAAAAGTGGATGAGCCGTAACGCCACCTGTAATAATATATTAACCTGGATTCCCGCAGCGATGTCATCAAACAAAATGCCCCACCCGGCGGGAAGATGTTCCAACTGCCGACACGGGGGAATTTTGAGCGTATCGAGAAGGCGAAAAAGAATGTACACGCCGGCTGTGGTTATCCAGGCGTGCCAGAGGCTACTTGTTGCCAGCACGGGCAGAGGCAAAAAAAGGCATGCGATCCAGTAGCCACAATACTCATCAAGAACCACAGGACCGGGGTCTGCGCGACCAAAATACCGGATAGCCCAGGGAGACAATTGCACCGTTAACATACCCGTGATAATGGCTCCCATGAGGCACACCATGGAACGCCAGGGATCAGCTAATTTGGCCCATAAAAGAATCCAGAAAAGAAGCGCCGGGCCAAGAGTGCCCCAACTGCCGGGCGCAGGCTTGAGTAATCCCAACCCCCCGCCGGTGATGACCCATTTACGCCATACGAACCGTATTTTTTCCGGGCTGCTCTGTGGTTGTTTCACCGATGAATCGCCGGGCATATTATTTCCTCTGCTGAATTATGTGAATTCTTTCGGGTCGCGTGATTTTCACTTTGAATAAATCCACCCATTGTGACACATCTGGTTTTGACATAACGCTCCAGTGTTTTTTCGATCTAATGTTGACAACCTGGCAAATTTCATACCGTACCCGGTGGTGTTTGAAACATCGGAACAATCCGGCGTACTGCAAATTGCGATCGCTTGGCGCCACGGTCAAGCATCAATGATGCGCCATGCTTTGGAGATATACTGCCAGATGGAAATTATAGTTACAAGCAGCATGGCCCAGATGGCGATGTTGCGCCCCCAGCGAACGGTCGTCAACACAGCCTGGTTTTGAATTTCATACGCCAGAGCCAGATATACCAGCACGCCGACCACAGCGGCGCACTGCACAATCATTTTTAGTTTGCCGGCCCATAAGGCGCGAAAATCTATGCCTTGAGATTCCGCCAATCCGCGAATGCCAGTGACCAGAAATTCCCGGGCTATCAGGACTACCGCCATCCATGGGGCCACGCCGGTAAGTTCGGAGCCTGGTGCTACGGGCGTAAGGGTAAGATGCGGCAGCATGAGTTGGGGTGCCGCAAAAAATATAAACGCTCCGCAGATGAGAATTTTATCGGCAAAGGGATCCACCACGCGGCCAAAGGCGCTTTCGACTTTCCAAGAGCGGGCCAGATAGCCATCGAGTACGTCGCTGGCTACCGCGAGCAGAAAAATAACCAAGGCGCTCCACATACATAGGGGGACATTGCGCTGCCGATCGGCCACATTGATGGCGATAAAAAATAGTGCGGTGAGCACCAGTCGGCTTAATGTTATCAAATTGGGAATTTGCCGGTACATATCACTTCACGCCCGAACCGAACCACTTGCGCGTTTCCTTAAAACTATTGTACGCCATGGCTGGGCAAATCACAGCAAGGGGGGCACTTTTACCGGGGGGCGTGTGAAACCAGCCGCATAAATGCCGCCGCTAAGACGACGATACACAATTCACCACGCGGTCGGTTACACCGCGCCCGTGGCAAATATGGGCAGGCTTAACGGTTTATGGCCGGCGCGGATTTTTTTGTAATTGATCGGCTTGGCGATTAAATCGTAATGTTTCCAATCTTCAATTTCCACCTGAATTAAATCGCCCGCGGTGGCATTCAGGCCATGCAGCAGCACCTGCCCGTCAATATCCGGAGCCTGTCCGGCATGACGTCCCACCGCCGTGCGGCGCTTTTTATCTACGGTGTCAATAAGCACGGCAACGGTCTTTCCCACCTGCGCCTGATTAATCTTGAATACCACATCCTGCTGGGCCAGCATAATTTCCTCCCGGCGCCGTTTGGCTGTCTGCGCTGCCACCGCATGGGTTTTCCACAGCCGCCCCGCCGGGGTTTCCGGCTCGGGCGAATACTCAAAAACGCCCAGACAGTCAAATTCGAATTGGCGCACAAACTTTACGAGTTCTTGGTGTTGCGCTTCGGTCTCGCCGGGAAACCCGCTGATAAAGGTGGTGCGAATACTGATGCCGGGGATCCATTTACGTATTTTTTCCAGCAGCGTGGTAATTTGCCGTCGGGACGTTTTGCGGCGCATGGTGTGGAGAATATCGTCATGGATATGCTGCAAAGGTATATCAATATATTTGACCCAGCGCCCGGCATCGGCCAAGGCTTTAATCATGTCATCGGTAAAGCAGCTTGGATAAGCGTACATCAGGCGAATCCAACCGGCGTCCTTGAGTTTATCGAGCGTTTGAATCAGACCGGTCAAGCCTTGGCCGGGGCCGTCATAACCAATGTCCCCGCCGTAACTCGTGGTGTCCTGCCCGATGATATTGAGTTCAAAGGCGCCATCGGCAATGAGTTCACGGGCTTCAGTAACGATGTCCGCAAGCGGCTTGCTGCGCATGCGGCCACGGATACTGGGAATGGTGCAAAAGGTGCAGCCCTGATTGCACCCCTCGGAAATACGCAGGTAGCCATAATGGCGTGGGGTCAGGCGCAGGCGTCCCGTATCGGATTCAAAATAACCAACCTTGCGGCGGTCATGGCAATGAATCATCTGCGTTACGGGATGAAAATTTCCCATATCGGCATTGGCGGCGACGGCGGTTGATCCGCGTACGGCGGTGACGATATTTTCCCGATCAAACACGCCGACCAGCGCATCAATACCCGGCACTGTATCCAATAATTGGGAGCGTTGGCGTTGCACCAGACAGCCAGCGACGACAACCCGCTTATTCCTGCCTTTTATTAGCGCTTTATTTTTTTCTTCCAAGGCTTCATTAATAACTGCCAACGCCTCGATTTTGCTGTCTTCCAGAAAGCCGCAGGTGTTAATGACAATCGCATCGGCGGCAGCGTGATCATCGGTAATGGCTATGCCATCAGCAGCCAATAATCCGAGCATCCGTTCGCTGTCGATGAGATTTTTGGGGCAACCCAACGAGACCAGCGCAACGCGTCGCACGACTTGAGACCCAGTCACTTTTGATTTTATATTTTTTCGTCCATCCATATTGTCAACACTTTATCCACAATTAAGGAAAAAACCGTAACCATTTGCAGGCTCAAGCTCAATATGCTGCAGGCGGTCACTATGGCCCGGCGATATTCGGCAGCCAGTCGAAACCCATGGCTGTTTTATGCACACCGCCGTGCACGGTTAAAGTTTTTTTCCACCGCATCCAATGCATCGGCGGACCAAAAAATCAGCACCACAAAGAAAACATCGGATAAAAACCCACCCATGGGTCGTTAAAACACCGCATGTTTATCAATGGAAGGATAGCAGAATCAAAGCCTGGAAACCAGCAAACCAAACTCGGTGTCCGTCTGCGTAACGGCCCCCACAAACTGTTGTGCTGCCGGGGGTGCGGCAGCGTGATTATGGCGGCGTAAAGATTCACTGTCGGGCAGGATGCCCGCCGCCCGAACCTACGGCGCGGGAGTAGCGCGCAACACGAACTTGGATGAACGCGGTATTGGGTGTAAACATCCATTTTTATGTGGAATTTCAAGGAAATCAGACTCTTTTTGTCGCACTGGCGGGTGGTATAAACGGCTCCGATAGCAAGCAGGGAATCCGGGGACCAGAGATTTTCCATATTGTCACTTGACCGAAATGCCAAAAGCGGCGATAGTTTTAGTACAGCGCCGAGGTTGTCGCGGCTCGAGTTTCGACTGGTGGATGGTCGTTGGTTCCGCGAATACTCGGCTTGCCGGTCAGGATGTTTCGCTACGGAGGCTTTCACCTATGGCAACAGTTCGCACCCAGCGCAGCGCGCCACCTTATACACTTATTGTTTTCATTGCCCTTTTCTTTGCGGCTGCGGCGGCAGCCATTATGTTGTATCTGCAACTGGGCAGGGCGGAATTAACCGCCTCGACCACGCAGCAGAACTTGTCGTTGATCGCATCGGCGGCGGATCAGAACATGCCAATGATCGCTGACCTCAAGGCTAACGCCACCTCCAGTAATACGGTTGTGGCACAACTGGTCAAGCAGATCCAATTGCTGGAAATTAAAATCAGCGGCAACAGCGGCATGGCCGTTTCGCAACTGGTAAGCCCGTCCGGTCCGATCAACACCACTCTGGGAAAAATTGGTATGAGCGGACAGTCCCTCTTGTTGGCGCTATCCCAGATCAACACCGAATTGCTTAATGCGCGCAGCCGCATCAAGAGATATCACACGCAACTGATGGATTATCAGCGCCGCTTTGAATCGACGCGAACTTCCTTCAAGGATGATATTAACGCGATTAACAACAAACTGACGGCGGCCCAGAACAATATTGAAACGCTGACCGCGAAACTCAACGCCGCCAATAACCAGGTTTCAGCGGAAGCCGGGACTCTGCAGCAGCAAATTACCGGCGAACAGCAGAAGTATATTTCCGCTATGCGTGGACAGGTTGTGCAGATTCAACAGCTTAAACAGGAACTTGATGCGCGGCAGACCGCCGTGCAAACGCTGCGAGCGCAAATTGCGGAGTATCGGGCGCCCAATACCGGCGCTAATGCGATTCTCAGTCAGGCAGATGGAAAAGTAATCCGTGTTTCGCCAGCCACGGAGCATGTGTACATCAATTTAGGCAGCACACAGCGCGTCACGGTCGGCCTTTCCTTTGCCGTATATAGTCCGGATATTGGGGTCAATACCGGTGCGAATGGCGGTGCGGTGGGTTCCATCGTCGTGATCCGGGTTGGGAAATATGCCTCAGTGTGCCGGATTACTCATCTGGAACCAAGCCAGCAAATATTTGCCGGTGATCTGATCGCAAATCCCGTATTTCAGAAGAATCAAACGCGCCAATACCATTTCGTGATTTATGGCGACTTTGATGTCAATGGCAACGGTATTGCCACTGCCGCCGGCCGCCGTCAGATTGTTCGCATGGTGGAATCATGGGGTGGCGTGGTGGATAAACATCTTACTACGCAAACGGATTTTCTCGTGCTCGGTTCCAAGCCCAGCGGTTCATTGCTTAATTTCAGCGGGGTGCAGACACCTCAGACCGCCGCTTTGCTGGCGCAGCGCCGCAGGCAGCAGGACCGTTACCAGCACCTGCAACAAAAGGCTGTCAATCTCTCGGTGCCGATCCTCAATGCCAACCGCTTCTTAGCGATGATTGGTTATTACGCGCATCCATTGGTACAGCAGTAATATGACTGACAGGCTAACAGCCGCGTTTTCCGGACCAGCACGGAATCACCGCGCTATTTTGTGCCCGTTTGTGACCGCGGGTTATCCCAGTATCGAACTTCTGGAGCCGGTGCTGGAATCACTACAACAGGCCGGCGCGGGGTGTATTGAACTGGGGATTCCGTTTTCCGACCCTATTGCCGATGGTCCAACCATTCAAGAAAGTTACCGTCTGGCACTGCGCAATGGCGTTACAGTGCAGCGGATTTTACACGCGGTTGAAAAAATTCGGGGGCGCGGGTTTTCACTGCCTATTATGGCCATGGCCAGTTTCAGCATTATGTTTAAGCACGGGTCGGATGCCTTTGCTGCCGATTGCGCAGCGGCGGGAATCGACGGACTGATTTTGCCCGATGTTCCACTGGAGGAAGCACCAGCGGTGGTTGCGGCCTTGCAGCGCCATAAACTCAAAAGCAGTCTGCTCATTGCACCGACCACACCGCCGGACCGCCGCGTAAAAATTGCCGCGTTATGCACCGGATTTATTTATTATCTTTCGGTCACGGGAATCACCGGCATGAGGCAGGCTCTGCCAGCCGATGTGCCGACGAATCTGCAAGCCTTGCGTGCGTTGACCACCCAAAACATCTGTGTGGGGTTCGGCATTTCGCGCCGGGATCAGGTCGCGGAGCTGGCGGGACTGGCCGATGGCATTATCGTGGGGTCCGCTATTATCAAAACCATCACCCAAGAGATGACCGCAGCCGCACCCGATGTGCCGACGGCGGTCGGGAAGTTGGCCGCCGAACTGGCCGCCGGCTTAAAAGAGTAGTTTGCGTCTTAGACACCGCAGGCTAATAACGGCAGGAGTTCGCGGCCCGTGCGCCGCACTGCTGCGCGGGTGCTTGCTGCGATCGACATTGGCGAGACATAATTTTATCGGCATCCGTATCACACTGCGGCGGCTGATTGGGGAATATGAATCATTGTGCTGGTTTCTCATAATTACAACGAATGATAGACCGCAAACCACCGCGCGGTGTCCATTCACTGATAACCGCCATGCGTCGTGGTTTTAACCGCTTGACGAGATCATCGAGAATGACATTGGTGACATCCTCATAAAATATACCACGATTCCGAAAGCTCTGGAGATACAGTTTATAGGCTTTAAGTTCCACGCAAATTTGATCCGGCACATAGATTAACCGAATGGTGCCGAAATCCGGTTGTCCAGTTTGTGGGCATACGGAAGTAAATTCAGGCGCAATATGTTCAATGACATAATCTCTGTCAGGATGGGGATTGGGAAAGGCCGCCAGCAGTTGCGCCGGACTTCTACCATGTGTCATATACAGTTCCTTCTATAAAATATTCACAGCATACCAAGCCTTCAGCACATGGAACACGGGGAAATTTCCACACTCCCCTGTGCCGCATTATGCCGGATCTTGAACGGACACACTGTCCATTTTACGTTCCGGGCGTATTTCCATACAGCAGAATATGCAAACGCATTCCAAAACGAAAGCCCCGCTGGCGGCATATCTCCGCCAGCCATCCTGTGCGGGCCTGTATGGCGCCGAGGGTAACGCCCTCCGGCATCAGAATGACATCGGATGCATCCACCGGTGTCACCCTGGCAATACGCGTTAAAATCGCGTCTACCTCATGGATATCCTCCGTTGTGCGCAGGACGAATTTCCATTGGCGCGCCGCAATTGATGGCGCACTGGCAAATTGGTACAGAACCTCCCAGTTCAACCGCCGCCGTTCATGGGTTTTAGACCAAGTGGCATCAGAGGATGGTGTGGAATTGGATAATTTCGGACTGATGCTGGCCAAATCCATCGGCACGTCCAGCCACCGTGTGCCCGCCGTTTCAACCGTAATGTGCCGCTGTGCGCTCCGCAGACCGGCAATAAGTTCCGGCAGTTCCGGTTGCAGCATCGGCTCGCCGCCAGTGATCACCAGATACCGGCTTTGGTGCAGGCGTACTTGCTTTAAGATTTCCGCAACCGCCATATTTTTTCCTACGGGTTGCCAGGAGCTGTAAGGCGTATCACACCAGATACAGCGCAGATTACAACCGCTGGTACGTATAAAAACCGAGGGCACGCCGGCGAGCTTGCCCTCCCCCTGAATGCTGGAAAAAATTTCCGCGATTTTCATTTTTGGCCACCGGAATTCCGCGCGTAGGGTATCGGATCGGACAATCCCAGTTGCTGGAATGCCGCCAGCCGCAGTTGGCAGGCATCGCAAT
Organism: Phycisphaerae bacterium; assembly: GCA_049977145.1. GTDB lineage: Bacteria > Planctomycetota > Phycisphaerae > WQYP01 > WQYP01 > JAMDCX01. The sequence continues at coordinate 19,237 of JBMFGW010000025.1, read as the reverse complement.
GTCCGCATGAAACGCCCGTAGTGTCGGGGGCATAGCAGGTCCATGTTTTTCCGTAATCAACATTCAGGGAGATCCCCAGTTGGATAATGTCGGTTTTGTGCAGAGCCATCAGGGGAGCATGAATCTTAAATGATCCCCGGCCCTCAATGCCCGCCCGGGTGGCCAGATTGGCGGTATGTTCAAAAGCGGCGATGAAATCGGGCCGACAATCGGGATAGCCAGAATAATCCAGAGCATTGACACCGATAAATATGTCAAAGCATTCCAGCACTTCCGCCCACGCCAGCGCGCAGGATAAAAATACCGTGTTCCGCGCCGGCACATAGGTAACCGGAATTCCCCGTGCCATATCCGTCGTGGGGCGATCTTTAGGCACGGCAATATCCGCCGTCAACGCGGATCCGCCAAACTGGCGCAGATTTAAATTCAGCACAACATGCTTGGCCACGCCCATAGTCTTGGCCAATTCCACCGCCGCCACCAATTCCTGCCGATGCCGCTGGCCATAATCAAAGCTCAACGCGTGGCACGCAAAGCCCTGATGTTTCGCCACCGCCAGCACCGTGGCGGAATCCAGTCCACCGCTTAAGAGCACTACCGCTTTTTTCATTGTTGTGTGCGCCTTTACCATGGCCGGATTTTACCGCAGGCCGTGCTCTAATCCCAGCCCTACGATGTGTCCGCCCCACCCACTTGGTCTTTCATCGCTGGTTGGAAGCTACGAAGCTGTTGCCATCACCAACCAAAGCAGAAACGCGATGCTCTGACCACGAACAAGCTGCGTCTGGAATCCCGGTGCTATGGAATTCTGGGACGGAACGATTTATTGCGCAATATGAGCAAGATTTCACGCAAAAATACAAGCAGCCCTGAAAACTAAAAGCCCCCAGCCGAACCTGCTTGGCTCGCTTGGCGACAACGAGAGCCTGCGGTATGATTTTAATTTGGTAAGGTTGCACCCGTTTTGTGCGCCGCCGAGAGAATTATGCCGCCGATAGCCGTCGGCGGGCGGCCTTTGGTACAGGCTGCTTACTATTACGAGCGTTTTGGTCGGCAATTATACTGGCCGGAAAGGAACTCATGGGAGTACCGGTTTCGCAAATGTGGACTGTTGCAACGTATGTGCTCGCGCAGCGAATGAAGGGCCGGAAGCGTTATCCGCTGGTCTTGATGCTCGAACCGTTGTTTCGTTGTAATCTGGCGTGCGCGGGCTGCGGGAAAATTCAATATCCCGCTCACATTCTTAAATCACAACTCACGCCGGAACAATGTTTCAAGGCCGTTGCGGAGTGTGGCGCTCCGATGGTGAGCATTCCCGGCGGCGAGCCGCTGCTGCATCCTCATATCCAGGAAATTGTGGAAGGTTTGATCGCCCGGAAAAAGTACATCTATCTTTGCACCAATGCCCTGTTGCTTAAGCAGAAAATTGATCTTTTCAAACCGTCCAAATATCTCACGTTCAGCGTGCATTTGGATGGTCAGAAAGAGCATCACGATTTTTCCGTTTGCCGCGACGGCACCTATGACATTGCGGTCGCGGGAATCAAAGAAGCGGTGCAACGCGGTTTCCGCGTTACCACCAACACGACGTTGTTTGATGGGGCAGACCCGGTTAGTGTGCGGTCTTTTTTTGATGAGATGATGCGTCTGGGTGTTGAGGGCATGATGTTATCGCCCGGATACAGCTATGACAAAGCGGCGGATCAGGAGCACTTTCTGGGACGGGCCAAGACCCGGCGGCTGTTCAGCATGATTTTAAGCAACCGGAATAAAAAATGGCGTTTCAACCAAAGTCCGTTGTTTTTGGAATTCCTTATGGGCAAGCGGTCGTACACCTGTACGCCGTGGGGCATGCCCACGTACAATATTTTCGGCTGGCAGAAGCCATGCTATCTGCTGCAGGACGGTTACGTCGATACTTTTCAAGAACTGCTGCAAGCGACAAGCTGGGACAAATATGGTACGGAGTCCGGCAATCCGCGCTGTGCCAATTGCATGGTTCACAGTGGTTATGAAGCCAGTGCGGTCCATGATACCTTCAGTTCGCTGCGCGGGTTGCTGGCCACGGCGCGGGCCAGCGTGTTTGGCGGCAGCTATGTGAACCATGAAGCACTTGAGGCACTGCAGCAACCGCCTGAACCTTCACGGGGAACATTTGTTCCTTTGAGCGTTAGTGCGGGCAAGGAAGCGCATGGAGCTACGGCGGCGGCGCGGAGTGACGCCCGAACCAATGATAAAATCGGCGTTTAATCGCGAATCGATCCGAAAGAGATATAAAACAGGTTGACTTTTATATATGAGCGAACATCAGCATAACTCCGATTCGCAAGCGGATATTCGAAGTATCCCGGAGGAACCTCATAATTTGGAGGGATATAATCCCCGCTTGGATTCGCTGCCGATGGTACGCGATGTTGTAGAAAAGGCCTTCAGCTATCGCGGTGATGTTACCATCACCAGGCGCAAAGGTGAGACAGTGGAGGGATACATCTTTGACCGACGGGCGGAATCTTCCGATACGTCCCAGTGGAACTTGCGTCTGATTAGCAAAGATTCAACGGACCGTATCACCATCCCCTATCACGATATTATGTCCATTAACTTTTCCGGCAAAGATTCAGCCGCGGGTAAAAGTTTCCAAACCTGGCTGAAAAAATATCAGGACAAAAAGACTGCCGGCGAAAAACATATCGGCATTGATCCCGAAACCCCATGACGGCCCGGACAGGGTTTGCCAAGAGGCGTATGATGGCGTACTTTCTGTCAACTGGACGCAAAATAGGCTCTGCCAAGAGAGCGTTCCTCGCCGGCAACAAGGCAGCTCCGCAGGCGGTTTTTATCAGGCCGTCCTTCAGCGTTGTTTTTTAAACTTAATTCCACACTGAGCCGTTCCGGAGGAAAACTCATGGCACAACCTTGGGGCGGTGATAATTCTGATCCAGCCAATATACGGGGTAACCGACCAGTTCTCGTACCATCGCCCAGGGATTAGCTTGGGGCCAAAGGCCGCGATGCGCGGCCACCGTCCACACATGAATTCCGAGTTGGCGGAAAGCCATGGTAATGCGCGGCAAATGATAATCCGAGCTTACCGCAATGATCTTATGCCAATGTTTGGCGCGTACCAGCGCCGCCGTGTCATAGGCGCTATAGCGTGTATTATCGCCATGAAAATCCAGAATAATATTGGGCGCCGGCACACCCCGCGCCAGGGCCAGTTTGACCATCGCAAGCGGCTCATTTTGGTAGGCATTGGTATTGCCACGCGGGGCCCGTCCGGTTAAAAGAAGCCGTTGGACCCGATGTTCCTTGAACAGCCGCACCCCCTCCAGCACGCGTTGGCGAAGGGTATACCCGCAGGTATCGCCCGGGCCGGTACCGGCGCCCAACACAACGGCCAAATCCGCGTTGGTTCCGGGCGGCGGCGGGTCAGCGAGAAACATGCCATGGAATATCCATACCAGTAGCAGCGATATCAGCACGATGAAGATAACATCATAACTACCGTAGCGCACCGTTCGCCAAGCCGCGGTGCTAGCCGCGTTCCGGGCGACGGCGCGACCAACTATACGGTCAGGCCGCCCGATAAGCCAAAGCAGCAAGGCCAAGAGTACCGGAAGCGACATAGGCATATACCACGGCATACGCCCATGCAGCGCCATTTTCAGGTGATAAAAGGTGATCGTATTAAGCAATAATACCAGGGCCATCAGGAGGGATGGCAATAGTAACATGCGGTTAAGCCGCGCTATACGCGGCAAGGGAATATCACGCGGCGAATAAACACGCAATCCATGCAACAATAGGAGACTGGCCAGCCACAGCCATGGCAGAAGAAATGCCACCAATCCACCGGCAAAACGCAGATCAACCCACCGCCAAGACTGCAGCGTAACCACACTGACCAAGGCACCGAGAAAAATTGCGGCATCAAGAAGACGAAACCACATACGTACCGCATGGAGTGGTGACGAGGCCATTGGCGAAACTGATTGCGAGAGCGCATTTTGCATCGCGGTAGTATATCTCATGCCAGAGCAAAGCGTTCAATGGCGACAGCAACACCATCTTCACGGTTGGATGGTACGACATGTCCGGCGGCCTTGCGGATGTGCTCCGGGCCATTCGCCATGGCCGCACTGATACCGGCCCATTGGAACATGGGCAGATCATTGGCGTTATCCCCAACCGCCAGGACATTGGTGCGGGAAATTCCGTATGATTTACACACATAATCCAAGGCCATAGCCTTATTGGTGTCGGGCGCCACGATTTGCAGGAGGCGCGAATCACTGCGGAACAGGCCGATGCGATGCTCAAATCGCCGGGGCAGAAGATAATAAAGTTCATCAATCACAGAAGGCTTGGCATGAAACATTACCCGTGTGACCGGCACATGCAGAAAAGTCTCCATGGCGGCAATGACATCCGGATTGAACGTACGTCCGACGGGAATGGCATCAATGGGAACCATGCCAAAATGGTCTGAATAAAGTTTGTCAATAATTTCCACACTGGGGATTACTTCCGGGCACCGGTTGCGGGCGAAATCAATAACCCGCCGCACCAGAGCGTGCGGCAAACTGATGTGGCGGATTACACATTTTTTATTTTCATCCCAGATCAACGCCCCATTGTGGCTGATGATCGGTGTTTTTAATTTCAAAGCACGGTGATAAAAGCGAACGCTGCGCGGCGGGCGGGCCGTCGCCAACACCACTTGGATACCACGTTTCACCGCCAGATGAATGGCATGATGCACCCGTGGAGTAATGGATTCCCTTGGATTAAGCACAGTTCCGTCCATGTCCAGAGCGATCATTTGCACAACTTGCCCATTGCCGGAATTGCCGGTAGTAAATGAAGAAAGTGCGTCGGGCGGCACCGGTTCCGTTCCCAGCGCCACAATCTCCCGCATGTGCGGCGCACTGATGGGATCACTCCGTAAGGTGATAAATCTTCGGAACGACTCAACTAAAGCATCGACTGACATAACATTGATCTCACTTAAACATACGCCAACGCCGAAATCCAACGACCAACATTTTTTTGCGTCCATGCGGCTCCCTCCAGGAACCCGCATTGCTGAACAGGTACTGGTATCATCGGCTAAGGGACAAGGTTACATGAGTGAACGTCCAGAAAATTTTCACATCCGATAATCCGCATAAAACTCCACACTTTTCCGGCAAATCAATAGCGTCATAACCGACTTGTAATAAGGCTCTGGCAACATTCTTTTCCATTCCCGGCAGCCTATTGCCAGCGGCGCATAATTGGCGCGATGCGCGCGGCCAGAGCCTCTTTTTCCTGTACGGAAAGTCGTCCGATAATTTTGTTGATATAAGCGGACACGACTTGAGCACGCCGTTTTTCAATTTCCGCCGCGTAACGGCGCGCCAGCGTCATGACTTGGCGCGCCGCTTGGCGCTTTGGCCCGGCTTTGGAAACTGCACCCGACATTGTCAGAAACTTCTGCAGCGACTCTTTGATTCGTCGCAGTAAATCGGCATCAATGAGTCCCTGCTGCTGCGATTGCGCCAACATCGCCATGGACGACTGAAATTCCTGCCGCGCCTGGTTTACCGCGTTCATCTGGGTTGGGCGCAAGTGGGCATCGAGCAACCAGCGCCGCATCAGCCAAGGCCCGCGCAACGCTGCAAACAGCAGTGCCTGCCGCGCCGGATTGGAAACCGCCTGGACTTGCCCCAGCCAAGGCGGTCGCCCCCGCTTTTGGAGATGTTCTACGCGCACCTCCAAGGCGTGCGTGGCATCATGTGGATATTCAATGACATCAACCGCGCCGCGCGTATCCGCAAATTTGTAGGTTAGCGTCGCAAACTTGGAGGACGGGTTGGCCGGATTCGCAGCGCTCACAGGGCGATATGAATTAACACCCGCCGGCCGGAATACCTGGTAAAACGCCACCGCATTGGAAGTGGGACGACCCCAAAGCACCCTCCAATGGCTAAAGAGGTAAACGCACGCAATGAGAATCAGCATTACGGCTATCGCACTTTTGAGTACTTCCGGCTTTTTTAACTCTTGCAATTTCACACAATCACCATTCCCAGTAACGCCGCGGCATCAATGGCGTGTCTAAGATTAACGAAGCAACGCCCCATCCATTGCAGGCGCAAAGCCAACAACTATCCAGTCTCCTTAAAAGTATAACGCTTGGCCGCCCCAACGGTTGCATGTTTTGCGCATCGACTATTGAGGATCCAGAGGTAGTCTCGTACATCATGATACACTTGCCATACCGGCAGGCAGTAGTGACAATGCTACAGAGCCGGTATGTGCCGCAGCCATGTTGGCCGGGCCTGACCGGAGCTTACGGCGGCGTGGTGTTGGTTGAATCTGCTATCAGCGCATAACCTTATCAAACGGTATGGCACACGAACCGTGGTCGACCGGGTATCCTTTGATGTGGGTCACAAGGAAGTTATTGGATTACTTGGCCGCAATGGCGCTGGCAAAACCACCACCTTCCGCATGGTCATCGGCATGATCCGCCCGCAGGGCGGAACGGTGCTCTTTGACGGGGTGGATATAACCCATTTACCCATGTATAAACGCGCCCGCCGCGGTATGGGGTATCTTTCGCAAGAGCCTTCCGTTTTTCTCCGCCTGACCGTGGAGCAAAATTTGCTCGCAATTCTGGAACAGACCCGGCGCACGCGTTCCCAGCGGCGCGAAGAATCAAATCGGCTGCTGGAACAGTTCGGTTTGACAAAAACACGCCGGCAAAAAGCCTTCACACTTTCCGGTGGGGAGCGGCGCAAACTGGAAATTGCCCGGGCGCTGATTACCAATCCTTCGCTGATTCTCCTGGATGAACCCTTTAGCGGTGTAGATCCCATTGCGGTGGAAGATCTGCAACGCGAAATCCGGCAGTTGCGCGAACAGATGGGCAAAGCGATTCTTATCACCGATCATAATGTCCAGCGTACGCTCGAAGTCTGCGACCGGGCGCTGATTATTTCCGAGGGGCAGGTGCTCGGTCAGGGCACGCCCAGAGAATTGATTAATAATCCAATGGTACGGCAGACCTATCTGGGGAACACGTTCAAGGGTGACGAATTTGGATAATCATATATGGGTGCGGCTGGCGTTATTTTTGATTTTGACGGCGTTATCGCCAACACAGAAGAGCTTCATTTGGCGGCTTATAATCAGGTTTTGCGGGCGGCCCGGAAAGCGGTGGGCCGCGTGCTGCAAATAACCCCGGATCGCTATTTTTCCCGCTATATTGTGTATGGCAATTTTGATGGCTTTCGACAAATGCTCCTGGATCATGGTTTGAATCCGTCGCGCGCGCTATTGGAGGATCTCTGCCGCCTGAAGGACAAAATCATGGACGGTCAACTGGGCGGCGCGATGGCGGCTTTGCCGGGCGTGACGACATTGCTCCAGCATCTCGCCGCGCGGGATGTCCCGTGCGGAATTTGCAGCGGCGCCCGCCGTCAGGAAATTGACACACTGTTGGGCGCATTTACTCTGATGCAGCATTTTTCAGCGATCGTATCCATTGAAGATGTGACCCGAGGCAAACCGGACCCGCAAGGATATCGCCTGGCCTTTGACCGACTTAACGCCCGACGGAATGGACCCCTTGATAAATCTCAATGCTTGGCCATTGAAGACACGGAAGGTGGCGCCGCAGCGGCCCATGCGGCCAACTTGCGCGTGCTGGGGGTGGCCACCACCAGCAGATTGGAATGCGTCCGCCAGTGGGCGGATTTTGCGTTTGAAAATCTCCAGCAGGTATCGTTGACGCAATTCGATCAATGGTTGGGCCTGCCAACCTATCCTGCTGCCGCACCCGATCAACATGGAGCTAAGTAGTAACGCTGAATAATGTACACTATACATGACCGCGAAAAATATCACCCCACAAGCAATTCATCTTAAGGCGGCGATTACCCACGCTGGTTCTTGGTTTTACCCGCCGGGGGCAATAATTGGCGGTGCGTAGTACTACAGCGCGAGTTCCTAATCGCCCCCTGCGTTAATCGTGGACAAGCAGAATTCGGAAGGGCGTTTTTGGCCTTCAAAAGCCGAAGTCTCGCTGTAGTAGTAGGCCGTGTACCACGGAAAGGGATGCACCCGTATTTTTTGGTAACCGTTCACGCCGGTACCGCTTCCTTACGGTCGTGGCTCTGCCTTCCACCACGCGGACACCGGCGGCGGCCCAATGGGGCCTTAACCGCCGCGCATGGGTGAAGATTCGGCCAGGCAGGCCGCAAGACCCGCACCATAAGGCGGGTCTTTATGGAAGCGTAAATTTCACGTAGGTGGACGGCAGCCGGGAACCAAATGGGTGAGTGCCCGTTACGATTCGCTGCGGGCAAGGCCATTCGTCAATGTCATCCTTTCAGGTATTTCGGAAACATTGCCCGCAACTGTTCCACCTTGGGTCGTGCTACGCAGGCGATGTAGGGATGATGAGGATTCAGTGCGGCATAATCTTGGTGATAATCCTCCGCAGGATAAAACGCCTTTAATGGTTCCAGCGTGGTGACGATGGCCTTACTAAAAATATGGGCCGCATCCAGCTTTCGGATATACGCGGCGGCCACTGCGCGCTGGGATTCATCACTATAAAAGATGGCCGAGCGATATTGCCTTCCAATATCAGCACCCTGACGATTAAATTCCGTGGGATTATGCGTAACGGTAAAAAATATTTTCAGCAAGTGGCCAAAAGAAATAAACGCGGAATCAAAGGTAATGTGCACCGCTTCCGCATGACCTGTACGTCCCGTACAAACCGCATGGTAATTGGCTGTGTCAGCCGTACCACCCGCGTAACCGGAAGTAACTTTTCGCACCCCGCGCAATTGCTGATACACCGCCTCCACGCACCAGAAACATCCGCCCGCGAGCACTACGGATTGCAGAGCGACCGTGGGGGGGATATCGGTGGACAAATCCGGAATTACGATTAATTTCATATTTTTGTGGCCCCGTACCGCAGTATTTTATTTTAGACGTGTGGCCTTGGCCCGCGTCTTTACGGCGGAAATGTCGCCGCCGGCCAAACAATAGGCCCACACCGCGCATAAAAAAGTGCCGTTGGCGTTCTGAACAACGCCGGGCCTGGTAGGGTTATTTTTCCGCCGACCAAAGAACACGGGCCGGTTTTTCAACCGGCCCGTTTGCCTGTGGTTCTTTAGCGTAATCCGCCACATTATATGGCTGGATCATGCGCTCATCGATGGCGAAAACACTTCGCCGTTAGTATAGGCCGTACAACGATGAAGTCATACAGCAACCAAGCGCCCAAAAAATGTAACGCTCGGAAAAAACGGACGCCTTAGCGGCCGCTCTTCTGCGCTTGGAAACAATCGCGGCAATATACCGGACGATTTCCAGATGGCTTGAAAGGAACTTCCGTCGGTTGTCCGCACGACGCGCAGGTCGCGGGGTACATCTGACGAGGTCCGGAGGAAGAACCGCCACGGCCACCACCCCCGGAATGAGAAGAGAAACTACGACTTCCGCCACGACCGCCCGAATCGCCCTGTTGGGCTTTCCGCGCATCGCGACAGGTTTTGCAGCGTTTGGGTTCATTTGTAAATCCACGTTCGGCGAACCGCTGTTGTTCATCCGCAGTGAACGTGAATTCCGCGCCACAGTCGACGCATGTGATAACTTTGTCTTCATAAGACATACGAGTGCTCCCTGGATATACCAGAACTGGAGGAATAGAGTAACTAGCGATGGGCGGTGCGGGAATGGCTTCGGCCAACCTCGAACTCGGGCGCTACTGCCCACAGGCTCATGTATAATAGCACATCAATTTAGAATTGCAAGCGCTCCTTTATATTTTTTTATTGCAAGGGGTGCGGCCAGATTTTTTGGCAATCCTACAATTTTTTCCCCCCCCACCAATTTTCGTGGCCTAGTACAGCGTACAGAGTTATTCCATTTTAGCCGTATGGATTTGGCCGCCGCATTTGCAGCGGAGATATCGGCACCAGCCCTCAAATAGGGCCGCACCCATTGAATGTGGGTTTCAGTTGCCGTATGAGTGTCTTCATTTCTGCACCCAGAAATCTTATATATTCGTATTAAGCAATATCTTTTTCATTAATATGATTCTATACTTTCCGTCTAATAACTATGATGCTTACCTCTTAATGTTATCCTTGGAGCTTGAATAACCGGTGCTGTGGGCGTAGAGTAATTGGTCTAATTTGGTGTTGGTAGTCGGAACTGAATACGGAAAAATTCATGTATTTAACGGATATACTCAAACGGAAAAATATTAAGGTTCCTTTGGTTGCCCAAGAAAAAAAAGAGGCCATTAAGGAACTCGTGGAACTGCTGGCCCTGAATAAAGATGTTAACTCTCCCGATCTGGTATTGGCCAGCGTGCTGGAACGCGAATCGATCCGCACTACCGGCGTTGGGCATGGGCTGGCGATTCCCCATAGCAAATGTGGCGGTGTCAAAGAGTTGACCATTGCCATCGGCAAGCCGGAACAGTCCATGGACTTTCAATCGCTTGATGGACAACCTGTATATCTGATTGTGCTGCTGGTGAGCCCGCCGGACCAGACTGGAGCCCACATCCAAAGCCTGGCCCGCATCAGCCGCTTAATGACCATTGATGCTTTTCGCGCCAAACTGAAAGGTGCTAAAACACCGGACGATATATTTGATACAATTCTGGCCCAAGAAAAAACCATGGCCCCGGAGAACTGAACGCCAAAAACTCTCTGCTATTATCGGATAGGCAACCGACCGTTCACGCACCAGAGTCAAGACCTGCTGCCTTTAGTAGCTCGTGCCGCGGGAGCGACGCTGGAAATGTCCACCGCCGAATGCGGTTGCAGCCGTTTGCGTTCTTTTTCCATTTCTTTGCGTTCGTACCATTTTTGAGTGGCTTGGCGTTTCTGATCATGATAATCTGGCGCGCTAACCGTGCGGAGCCATTGTAATTCTTTGGGGGAAAGCGGACGAAATTCCCCTGGACTTAAACCTGCGGCGGTAATTTTTCCCGCAATAGCCACGCGGAACATATCGCTGACCCGGTAACCAAAACGCACCAAGACACGACGAAACTCCCGGTTTTTCCCCTCCGCAATTTTTACTTCCAGAATGGTCTTGTCACGCGCGCGTGACAGCACCCGTAGCGTGAAACCGTCCGTCCGTTGCGCCCGGACGCCATGCGGTGCTCCCAGCCAGATGCCCTTGCGGACGCGTTCCACCGCTTCCACACTTAAGCGGGCATCCACTGTGACCACGTAGGTCTTCTCCACGCCGTAGCGCGGATGCGATATCGCATTAGCCAGTTCCCCATCATTGGTCATCAGCACCAGGCCGCGGGAATCCATATCCAAGCGGCCAACGGGAAAGAGGCGGGCGGTAACGCCACGCAGAAGTTCATGCACAGTTTTACGAGCGGCCGGATCGTTGTGTGTGACCAGGATGCCTTTGGGTTTATAGAGCAGCAGATAGACCTGCTTTTCGGGCTTAAGGGCTTCTACAATATCGTCACCTACCGTAATAATATCTTTTTGCGGATCAATGAGTACCGGCATTTTTTGCGGAACCTGTCCATTAACGCGTACTTGTCCTTCGAGAATTAACTGTTCACACTTACGCCGCGCGGCCACGCCGCAATCGCCCATGAATTTTTGTAAACGTACCAGCATCTATATTAATCCAATCATGTGTTTCCAAAACGCGGTACCGGGGCCGAGTCTATGACGCCATGCCCATCCGGCACTGGCCAAAGCCGCAGCCGCCGGAATCACGGCAACCTGACGCGTAATAGCGTACAGGCACTGACCACGCGCAAGCGAAGCTGCCGTGCGGTGGCGGGAATTAAGATAGTTTCGCCGGGAGCGAACGCCAGTCCCTGCACGCCGGCATCAAGCGTTTCCAACACGCCTTGTCCAGAAAGGCATATCCAGACTTCTGGCTTGTCCGCCAGCCAGTCCGGTGGCAGGGTCTCACTGCCATCCGGTATTGTAAGGCGATCCATGGAAAAATAGTCGCAGGAAACCAGCTCGGTAACAACCGTATCATCAACGACATAATTGCGCCTTGGCGGCGGCACGGAAATGGGTGCGGCAAAATTGATGACTTCCAGAGCTTCCTGAATATGCAGGGTACGGGCTTTGCCATTGGGGGCCAAGCGGTTCCAATCAAAAACACGGAAGGTGGTGTCACTGGGCGTCTGCACCTCCGCGACCAAGACGCCCGCACCCAGAGCGTGGACCGTACCGGATTCCACAAAATGACAATCGCCCGCCTGCACCGGCACCGCCTGGAGCAGGCGGTCCACTGCACCAGCCTGTAAAGCGGCGGCGAACATATCCCGTGTGACGCCGGGCTTGACACCTTTATAGATTTTGGCTCCCGGAGCGGCTTCCAGCACATACCACGCTTCACTTTTCAGATACGCGCCGGAATGGGTCGCAACATACGCCCGATTCGGGTGCACCTGCACAGATAAATCCGCAGCCGCATCTAAAAACTTTATGAACAGGGGAAAGTGTTTATGTGAGGTCGCATAGCGCCCCATGAATGCTTCTCCCCATTGCGCCAGAACTTCATGGAGTGATTGTTTTGCCAACGCCCCATTGGCAACCCGGCTCGACAGGCTCCCATCCGCAGCCGCGCCGACGGAATCAACTTGGACGGAACCCGCAGGAAGATCAGCGAGTTCCCATGATTCGCCAATACGCCTCTTATATAGATCGCGGGGTACAGGCCGACCGAGGGTCTGGCGGATTTTTTGTCCACCCCAGATACGCTCCTGAAAAACGGGAAGAAATTTAAGCGGATAAATATTCACGCGTTACAATCCTTTAATATCTTTCTGGAGAACACACCGTTTCCATCGGTCTTTATTTTAGCTCGCTATCGTATATTTGCACACCTGCTCCGCTCGGACAACTCCAATCGGGCGCGGCCATATTTTATGGGAATCCTTACAGCACATCATGGATAAGTCCGCGCCGCGCAGGACATTTCAGCCCCATTGCAATGCCAGCCATTACTCGAACAGGCTCCCAGCTCCAGCACCGCAACACCCCAACACCTTGGCGGATGCCAGCACGCTAGCCGAGATGCCGGTGCGTGCGTATGATGTAAAATAATATGAGTTTGGCATGAGTTAGAACTTAACTTGGAAGTAATAAGATGACGCTTTTTGATTCCCGCAGTCGCCCAGTTTCTCCTGTCTCTGTCCAGTCGCCGCTGGCGCACACTTCGGACCTGGTCGCCACTTCCGAGCCAATGCCGATGCGCCCGCGGATTGCGGAATATCAACGATGGCGGCAGATGACCGTGGACGAAATGCTGTTGGAAAACCGCGTAGTGTTTCTGGTGGGAGAAATTGATCACGCCTCGGCCACCGGAGTGATTATGCGGCTGCTGTATCTGCAATCCATTCGCAAAGATCAGGATATCAATCTGTACATCAATTCCCCCGGCGGTGCGGTGGATGATACGCTGGCTATTTATGACACCATCAAATTCTTGAGTTGCGATGTTGCAACTTTCTGTGTGGGCAAGGCCATGAGTGGCGGCGCGGTGGTGCTGGCCGCGGGCGCCAAAGGCAAACGCTATGCTCTGCCCCACGCCAAAGTGATGATCCACCAGCCGTTCGGCGGTATTTATGGACAGACCGCGGATATCGCCATTCAAGCGGAAGAAATCCTTAAAACCAAGGAAACGCTGACCGATCTGTTGGCTAAGCTGACCGGACAGCCGCGTGAAAAAGTGGCGGAAGATCAGGAACGCGACAAGTATTTTGACGCCCATGAGGCTAAGGCCTACGGTATTGTGGATGAAGTGCTGGTGGAAATGGATAAGGCCGCCAAGGAAGCCAGTGCCAAAAGTCAACTACCGCGCCCCTCTTAATTACTAACCGTTCGTGGAGCAAGGCTTTTTCGCGCAGGCCAAGACTGAAACCGGCCATGGCGCAGCGGCCACGCAACTGCGTGATGGCAATCCGCAACCGTTTTCCGCGCGGCCGCTGAACAGTTAGCTTCATTTTTGCCACGACCGTCGGGCACGCAATGATTGACGGCATCGGTTTAAGGAGGTGTTTTATGACAGTGTTGGATCACATCTGCTCATGCTCCAAGGAGAGACCGTGAAAATCGCAATTTATGCCGCACCGTTGGTTACCCGGCAGATCACGGGTATTGAACAACTGGCGCGGAACATCGTGGCGCAATGGGTTATCCTGGCACGGGATGAAGAGTTTTTTTTGTTATTGGAAGATCACCTTCCTTGTCGGAGCGAGTTTGATTCCAGTGTCATTGATGCATTACCCGCGAACTTTCATATCACCCGCATTCATCCGGAACGGCGTTTTTCCACCATGGAACGCCTTGAGGAATTATGGGATCGCAAGGCCCTGCGCCCTGGTGGACGTGAACCGTGGGACATTTTGCACAGTTTTTCCGCTTGGCTGCCGCGCTGGGCGAGTGTGCCGATGGTACATACCATCCATGATCTATCGTGTGAGCTTGATCCGCATGTGCGGCACACGCTGGAAGGAGCCAGACAGCGTCAGATTCACCACCACGCCATCCAGCGTGCCAGCCGAACCATTGCCGTATCCCAACAAACCCGTGCTGATATTATAGCGTTATATCATGTTCCTCCGGACAAGGTGAACGTCATACACAATGGCATTAACCCAACCTTCACACCCTTGTCCGACGCCGGGATTCATCAACAATTGGTCGCGCAATATCATACGGATCGGCGGTATATTTTGATGGTGGGATCGGATATTCCGCGGCGCAATTATCAACGGGTATGGCTGGCCATGGAACGGGTGTTGCAAACCCACCCGCGTATTTTTCTGATAATGGCCGGAAGAAACGTCTGGAAGCAATCGCCCATTTATCAACAGATCAACGCGTCGGGCTATATGAATCGTGTTATGTTTATCGAATCCCCCTCGGATCAGGTCTTGGCGCAACTTTACCGCGACGCGTTGCTGACGTGCTGTGGATCCAGCTTTGAGGGCTTTGGATTATCCGTGCTTGAGGCCATGGCCTGCGGGTGCGCCGTGGCCTGCAGTGATATGACATCACTGCGGGAACTCGCCGGGGACGCGGCGCTCTATTTTGCGCATGATGAAGTGAAATCCATGACGGAGGCGATTTCATCTCTGGTGGATGACCCGGAATTTCGTCGGCAGTTACGGCAGCGCGGGATACAGCGCAGTGCCGAGTTTACATGGGAACATTCCGCAGCGCAGTTGTTGGCGATTCTTCAGACCACCGCCGCCGCAACCCATCGTTGACGGCGTCCCGGCGTGGCGGCCGGATTGCGTATGTTCGCAACCATGCCGCGGAATCCTGTGGCCGTGCATCATACACTTTTGTGCGTCATTACCGACTTCCAGAGATTCCCGAAAAAACAAGTACTCCCGTTTCTTGCGCCAAGCGTGTCAGTGCGTCACGCAACGCAGCGGGTCTTTCCGGGCCCGTACGACAAGCGGTCGGCTATTGAGCTTGGCGCACAGATCAATATCATCTTCAAAGCCGCTTTCAATAAGATTAATGCCGCCGGCGCCGAGGCGTAAAGCCGCCCCCAGCCGCGTGCGTACTGCGGCAAAACAGTGGTACGCCATCCAGGCCGCATCGGTATAGGGTAGATCAATGCGATAAGTTCCGCCAAGAAGATGCCATAGAACAGAGCCAGCGCCGATGACATCTTCCTGGGCCAATTGGCCGTCTGTGCCGGATAGCAGCAGCAGCGTGTGCAGATGATCCAGTTGCGGCTGTAGCGCTTCCGCAGTGGCTTGGGCATTAAGCAGTGAGCCGATAAATATCTCGGCGGCGGCTTGGGCAGCCAACACCGCCCGCGTACCATTGGTGGTGCTTAACAGGACGGAGGCCGCACCAATGCGGTGGGGTTCAAATTCCGCCGGTGAATTGCCCAGATCAAAGCCGGGAACTTTAACGCATTCGCGTTCCCCCGCCGTTACCACCGGTAGCGAAACCGAAGAACGGGCGTGCAGGACAGAGTCCACATCCGGCAACAAACGCACCTCGCGGGCACCATTACTTAAAGCGGTGACAATGGTGCTGCTGGCCCGTAGTACATCAAATACCACAACCTGACTTTCAGGTAACAGCGTCGCATTGAGCATGGCAGGTAGGAAAACGACATCAATCATGGCCAACACCTTTCCGTAGGCACCCGTAATAGCAGCACCATCATCCCGCAACTATTCGATTTTACCAGTGAATCCAAGAAATACCGCTGTGCCCAATAAAATTCCTATCATGACACTGCCTGACACTGGCCCGGTGCAAGCCGCAATACCATGTCATACGATTTCTGTGACGCACCGCTCCCGCGCCGCCACGCTGGGAGGTCTGGCATCTTGCTCGACAACGGACATCTTGCTCGACAATACGCGCACACGCATCCATGGATCACACCAAAGATTCTTCCGCACCGCTTTCTTTTCCCGACGACGTGATGGCTTGCGCTCAGGCACCCACACGCTTTGACCCGCCAAGCCAATAATCAACTGCGATTGATCATCATACGGATCCTCTGCATGACCTTGCCAGCGTACCGCCAGGGTGCCGTGCAACCACAAGCTACGGGTGCAAGCTTCGCCCACCGGCCCCAAACCCACGATAGCTTCACGTCCCAGGAAACTCGCCGCCGTCGTGTCCTCGATCAACCGATACACACCGTGGGAACGACACTTTTTTTGTCGACTGCAACGTGTATTTTGATCCCGGGTACGCCGATCATTGCCCAAATTGCCCCAACCCATGTAGGATAGATGGCATGACAATCTGGATAAACGCAGGGGCGTCATCATTTAGGAGATATTTCCATGGGTAAAGAATGTATCGTAACCATCGCTGAACCCGGCACCAAAATTCAACTGGCGAAAATGCGGACGAAAACGACCGCCGGACTGCCCGGAAGACAAAAGACCGAGGCTCTAACGGAAAAGTATACCCAGCGTATCGGTGCATTGCAGGAACTGCTGCACACTGATGGCCGGCGCGGGCTGCTGGTGATCATGCAGGGAATAGATACCGCCGGGAAAGATGGCACGATCCGCCATGTGTTTGACCATGTAAATCCGGCAGGCGTGCGGGTCACCAGTTTTGGTAAGCCGAGTTCCGTTGAACAGGCGCATGATTTTTTATGGCGTGTTCATCAGGCGATTCCGGCACGGGGCCAAATCGGCGTATTTAACCGTTCCCATTATGAGGATGTGCTGGTAGTGCGGGTTCATGCGGACAAGCTGCTGCCGGAATATCTTAAGCACGAAAAGAATCTGTGGGCCAAGCGCTATGCCGCCATCAACGCGTTTGAAACACATCTCATTGAAGCCGGCATCGGCGTATTAAAATTTTTCCTGCATATATCCAAAGAAGAACAGAAATCGCGTTTAATGGAGCGCCAGAAAACGCCGGAAAAACATTGGAAATTAAGCGCTGATGATTTCGCGGAGCGTAAATTCTGGGATGACTATCAAAAAGCGTATCAGGAAATGCTGGAGAGCACCGGCACGCCGCACGCTCCCTGGCACATTATCCCGATGGACCACAAATGGGTGGGACGGGCGCTGGTGGCCGGAATAGTTGCCCGGACCTTGGAGGATATGAAGCTCAAAGTCCGTCCCGTTTCGGATCCGGCGCTGATCACAAGGAAGTTTGAATAACCTGTGAGGGTGTGATTCCTCGCCAGCCGTAGGCGGTGGGAAAATGACAGGTTCCGGCGGCGCACGGCCTCGCCAGGAATCTGGCCTGCTAACAACCTCCTTAGCACGTTGATCTAATTTCCGTGGCCTGCCCCCGCAGATGCGCTGGCAGGCGCGCCTTGGAGCGGGTATCTTGAGACGTTATGCGAATTGCCTTGGCTGCTAATTTGGATAAAGTGGATGCTGTGGCGGCGGCACAAGTACTGCTGCACACGCTCGGCAACGTGGCGGGTGCGCAACATGAGGTGCGGATGCTGCCCTCCATAACACGCAATGCTTTTGATGTGTTTGACCCGGATATATTAATTCTGCTGGGGGGGGATGGGACCATTTTGCAGGCGGCGCGGTTGGTTAAGGATATGCGCACCGCTCTGGTGGGCATTAATTTTGGCAAGCTGGGATATCTGGCATCCTTTACGGTGGATGAATTTCGCGCGCAATGGCCGAACATATTGGCGGGAAAACTGAAATTTTCAGAAAGGCTGATGTTAGAAGGGGCTATTTATCAGGCTTCTGCAGTTATGAATCATGCCACGGGCCGACGGGAATTAGAAGAACCGATATTCCATGGTGTAGCGCTTAATGATGTTGTGGTCAATGCGGGCGTACCTTTCCGCATGGTACAACTGACCATTACGATCGACGGTCATGACAGCACCACCTTTCGGGGCGATGGTTTAATCGTGTCCACCTCCTCCGGTTCCACGGGATACAATCTTTCCGCCGGCGGTCCGGTGATCGCACCGGACCTTAACGCCATTGTCATTACGCCGATCTGTCCACACTCGTTATCATTTCGCCCCGTGGTGGTTCCTGATACCACGGAAATAGGTATTACACCGCTACGGGTAAATAGCGGCACGCATGTAAGTTTTGATGGGCAGGTAAGCCAGCCGCTGGTGGCGGGGCAATATGTAGTCGTGCGACGGGCGAAAAAACCGCTGCGGTTGGTGGAAAACCCGGCGATGAGTCACTGGGGCATGTTGGCCAATAAACTGCACTGGGCACAAAGCCCGAAGGCGTAGGAATCTGTCCAGGTAGTAGCCGTCGCAACCCGGTGACTTGCCCCGGACCCTTGACGGCAAGATGTTTTGGGGCGGCTGTGGCCGCCAGCATTTAGAATCTAAGTAGGAACGCAGAATGATTACAACCCTTCCAAGTGTTGTAAATCGCTCAATGACCATGGATTAAGTGCCGTCCTGCCGGTTGCATCCATTTTGCGTTCCTACTTAGAATTTACGGGTTACGGGGGACAGGTTATAGTTTTTTTGTCGCGTTTTCACGGATCAGTTCGCTTGCAGTATTTATTAATATTAGTCAGTAAGCTCGGTGACGGGGGCGGCGCTCAATGAAATAATGAATAATGAGACGCGGTGCGGCGGCGGATGCCGCAGAGCAGTTGGTCAGGGGATTGTTGAGCAGTAGAGCAAATATGGAGGGGAGGCGCTGCGGCGGTTGGTGGAAGGGGTTCGGGGTGGGGACGCGCGGTTGTGGTATTTTGCGAATTATCATTGG
>JBMFGW010000024.1:0-38166 GCA_049977145.1 Phycisphaerae bacterium | reverse complement strand
CCTTCCGCAACCCCATCAAACGCTGACGCGCCCGCTCGTCCAAACGAATTATTCGAGGAACCATGGCACACTCCTTTACACGCACCCATGCCAATGAGTATACCACAACTCACTGATTATGTCCCTTTAATTATACGCTTCTGTATACAATGACTCGCGCAGCACCGTGACGGTCCTGGGGGCGTTAATACCAAGCCGGACCGCCCCTTTTCGGACTTCCACAACCGTGATATTAATGTTATCACCTATCATCACCTTTTCATTGTGCCGAACCAACAACACCAGCATACATAAGCTCCTTGTCTCATAATCCATAAATTATACACATAATTTGGTTGGCCGTCGTGTTCAGACTGCGGCCACTGGCACGCTCCTATCGCTATCCACCGCTGTGCATGGATAATCACTACCCAAAGACCACGCTACAAACATCTTTTTGTTTTCCGGCGCCTCGCACATGGATATGCTTTACTAATCAGGTACGGCACGCGGTGGATGCGGGGCAGTATCTTTTGGAGCAAACGTATCTGCTGCTGGTGGGGGCCATGCAAAATCCCGCACCCTCTCCCCTGCGCGTTCTCAAAGGATTATTGGGTACACGCCTGGTGCCGGACCGTTGATTGTTCAGTTCGGGCTGGTTATGGCACAGTCCGTATAAGATTTTATCAACGCTTGCATTTTGGATCCAAGTATCCGATAATCTGACAAATGGAAATTGTGCATCCTTCAAATCCAGCTTCCACATATCGTAATTCCTGCGATTATGTCTTCGATGCGCTGCGGCTTACCATTCTTGCCGGCCGTGTTGCCGCTGGCGCAGCGCTCCGGCAGGAAGACCTGGCCCGGCAATTGGGTACCAGCCGAATGCCTGTGCGCGAAGCGTTGTTGCGACTGATCGGGGAGGGTCTGGTGGAGGCCATTCCGCATCGGGGAGTGTTTGTCGCGGCGTTGAGCATGACGGAAATTGAAGATATTTATGATATGCGCGCGGTCCTGGAACCTTTGGCGGTAAAACTTGCGGTGCCACATCTCGATAATGTGCGGCGTCGCAGCATTCGTTTCGCACTCGAAGAGGCGGATGATGCAAGCCAACCTGCAACATTTGGCCGCAATAATACACAGTTGCATATGGCGTTGCATGCGGCATGCGGCAGGCGGCGATTATTACGCACCATTGAGACACTTTTGGAGGCCAGTGACCGCTATCAGCGTGTAGCCAGCCGTGACCCCACCAACCTGGCTGTTATTACAAAAGAGCACCATGCCTTGGTACGCGCGGCGATGGCGGGCAATGCACACACCGCCGCGACGGTGATGGCCAAACATATTCACAACGCGGGGCGGAGATTAATCGACTATTTACGCCGGCAAAGGCAGGTACCGGAACCGCAATTGGAGCAGCGGAGATTGTTATGAAGTTTCTTATAAGTACCGCGTGGTTGTTTGGTTTTCTTGCCCTTGGTGAAGGAATTCAGCGCTGGTGGCGCGTGCCCATACCGGGCAGTGTAATCGGCATGGTGTTGTTATTGCTGGCATTGCTTTCCGGGTTGGTTAAACCGCAATGGCTGGAACCAGCCGCCGATCTGCTCCTGAGTATCATGGGCTTATTATTTGTCGCGCCCGGGATCGGAGCGCTGTCTTTTCTGCATGATCCGGTGCGTTGGTTGGTGGTTTTGGGAGTCATTGTGATAGGAGCCTTAATCACCATGGGGATCACCGGGCATATTATTGAGAGGTGGATTCATCATGATCGATAACATCTGGTTGCCTTTGACGCTTGCCGTATACATTGGCGCTGTGGAATTACGCGTTGTGATCCGCACCCCGGTCTGGAATCCCACACTGATTGCCATCGCCATCCTTGGAGGATTGCTTTTGGCAACTCATCAACCATACGCACAATATGCCCACGGTACGCATATTCTTGATCGGATGCTGCCAGTGTCGGTCGTAGCGTTGGCGTTGCCGCTATACCGGGAGCGGGAAATATTGTTTCGTAATGGCGCAATCTTGATTGTGGCCATCGTCGCAGGCACATTATCAGCCATCGCGGCAGGCTGGGCGGTGGCGCAACTGTTACATTGGCCTGCCGACTGGTCGCTGGCGATGGCCAGCCGCACCGCCACAAGTCCTATTGCCATCGCGCTGGCCACCGAACTGCACGGTGCCGCCGGGCTTTCCGCGGTCGTTACCATTATTACGGGTATTATCGGTGCGGTGTTGGGACCGGGCTGGTTAACAATTATTCGCATTAAACATCCCATCGCGCGGGGCGTAGCAATGGGGGTGACCAGCAGCGCCATCGGCACCGCACGTTCTCTGGAGGAAAATCAGACGGCGGGAGCGGCGGCCAGCCTCGGCATGGGACTGGGAGGAATTCTGGTGGCTATCATTTTACCGCTGTTGCTTCATTATGCTTGATGCTGGTCAGGGCCTCTGCTAAGGGGCTGTGACAGTTTCTGCCAAGGGATAAGTGTCCGCAGAATTGAAAGCAACTGGATCATACGGAAGTGGTTCAGGAGTGCAAACATCTATTCAAGGAGGAACAATCATGGCAGCCACAAGCCCCCGTCAAGAAGCTCTGGAGAGGATCAGCAAGGTTTTCCACGAGGCGTTGGAGCGGATAATTCCGGCGGACGATAACCAGCGATTAAAGGAGGAAACGTTTCGGGATTTTGAACTCCAGGCGCAGGAATTCAAAGCGGCGCTGATACCCACACTCTTGGAGGAGCGCGCGCGGCTGACGGATTCGGCGGAGGTGCTGGAAGTGGGGTGTTATCCCCACTGTGGACCCCACCCAGCAGCGTCCGGCCCGGCGTTTGCTGTCAGTGTTTTTTCGCCTGCGGGCGTTCAACCGCTTATTTGGTGCGGTAACAGTTGGGCGGCGGGTTATTTTCGCGCATGCAACGGCGACGCCCGGTGCGAAAAGTAAAAAACTCCCCGGGCGGTTCAGACCGATTGTTTTGCGGCTTAGCGTTGGGCGTACCGTTTCCGCTCCAGTTTCCGTTCCCGAACAAATCGCGTCAACTGCGGAGCCAGGTCTTCATAATCGGCCTCGCCCGATATAATCAGTCGCATGGCGGTAAACGCATACGGGCTGCGTTCCTGTTACGTATACAGGCGCATCAGAATCGCGGCCATAAGCACCCGCCACAAAGACACGCTGAAGAAAACCCTCACGCTCAATTTTCAAATGTTCGATAAGGTTCCGTTATTGACCGCATGAGGTATAATTGAAACGTGAGGCGATAATAATGAGACATCGTGGGAGCTATAAACAACGAAGCTATGCCGATGGCGGTGCCGGTCATTCCCACCTTCCAATCTGTTGTTTATATCCGTCGCGGTTTTCGGCGTGGCGTTGGTTTCTATGGATGTTGCTTCTGGCAGGGGGGGGGACGGGTTTTAGCTGCGTTGCAAGCGGTCAAAGCTTATTATCGGGGTCAATCGCGGCCCGACCGGTGGAATCCGTTGCGCATCGTCACGCTGTAGTGATTACAATTACCGGCCCAATTGATCGTATATCCTGGGTTAGTGTACAGCGGCGTATTGCCGCCGCGCGTAAACTGAAAAGTTCTTTGTTAATTTTTAAAATTAATTCGCGTGGCGGGCAATTGCATCCGGCGCTGCGAATCGCCGCCTTGATTCGCCATGCCAATCTGCCCACCGTTGCCTGGGTGGACCGGGCGGCCATCGGTCCCGCCGTGGTGATTGCCGCGGCCTGTAAAAAGGTCATTGTTTCCCGTGATTGCGCGTGGGGCGACGGGCAAAACTTCGCACTTTCTGGTGCTGATGCCGCTACGGTAGCGGCTAATCCGATGGCGAAATTACCGTCACCAGCGCTTAAATCTCTGCAGGAGGATCAGGCATTTCATCCGATACTCATTCTTGCGGCGATGTTGGATCGAGCTGTCAAGATTGATGAAGTCCGTAACAAGTTATCGGGCGCTGCGCGTTTTGTAACACCGCGGCAACGTGCTGCACTAATGAATATTCGCACCGCTGCGGCGCTCCGTGAGTCCGTGCATCCATGGGTATATGTAAAACGGTTTAAAAAAGCGGGCGCGCTGTTGACTTTGGGCGCGCGCGACGCGGTACATACGGGAGCTGCGGCAGCGGTGGTGGAAGATTCGGAAAGCATACCGGCATTACTCAATATTGTTGGCGGTCGGTTGCCGGTATTGAGACTGGACTTTCTCGAAAAAGCTTCGCGTTTCTTTTCCGATTTTGAGGTCAGGTTTTTCCTATTTGTTATGATGCTGGTATGCGGCTATCTGGAATTCAGCCATCCAGGGCTGCTGCTTCCGGCGCTGCTGGGATTACTCGCATTAGGTTTATTTCTGGGCGGTCCCATGCTGACCGGTTTGGCGAACTGGTGGGAGGTGGGAATTATTTTCCTCGGCATTGTGATTATCGCTTTTGATTTCGTCCATTTTGGCGGGTTGGGCCTGTTGGCGATTCCGGGATTTATCCTGGCGATCATCGGCATGATTGCTTCCTTTGTACCCATGGGTGTATCCGCCATGGGCGCGGAACAAGCCTTTCAAACCGGTCTGGGGGTGGTAACCCTGGGGCTGATTACCGCGGGACTCATTATTGTAGTGCTGGTAAAATATCTGCATATCACGCCGGGCTTCCGGAGGCTGCAATTGAAGCCGGAGTTGGCGGCAGCGCGCGGCGGCACAGGATATGGCGAAGCGGCGGAGCGATTATTTGTCGGCGCGGTGGGGCGGGCCGTGTCCGAGCTTCGCCCGGCGGGCAAGGCGCGCTTTGACACGCAATTGCTGACCGTAGTGTCGCGGGGAGATTTTATTGCACCGGGTGTACCCGTACAGATTGTTGAAATACGGGAAAATCAGGTCATTGTGCAAAAACTCGCGGATGATGCGGAACCGTCCGCGACAGTATAGGATTGAACGGCGATGAATCTGGATTTATTGATTGCCACGATTTTGCTCTTTGTCGGTGCCTTTATCTGCCTGATGGCGGAACTGGTAGTGCCTGCCCACGGATTCATGGCTATTTTATGTGCGGTATTCGCCATGGCGGGCGTTATATTAAGTTTCATTGTTGGCTCTACCTTCGGCATAATTTGCCTGATCGGTGCGCTGGTGTTGACGCCTTTTCTGATCACGGCTTTTGTGAAGATGTATCCGCACAGTCCGGTGGGGCGACGGGTTCTTTTACGCGGCCCGAATCCCGGAAATGTCGCCGCGGTTTCCAAAGAGCAGCAGACGGAATTGACCTCTCTGATAGGGCGGCGGGGAGTGGCGATGACGACGCTGCGCCCTGCCGGAACAGGTTTGATTGATGACCAGCGTATTAGTTGTATGAGTGAAGGACAAATTATTGAAAAAGGCGCCCCCATTTGCGGAGTTGGCGTATCGGGCGGCCAACTGGTGGTTCGGGCTTTGTAGATATGGACGACCGAATTGGCGGCTGGAATCGTATGCTGGCATGTTGCGGCGACGGACGGCATGAAGGGTTCTTGACAAAGAATTTAATTCGGCGTACCTGGAGCTGGTATGACAAATGATAGAATGCCCGGTGAACCCGTAGCCGGTAAGGCTGCCTGTTGGCTGGTATTGTTGATTTTATTGCTTCTTGCTCTAGCGGCTATTGGTGTTGTGAATTGGAAGGTTGGGCGAGGCGTGCCATTACACACATGCCGCTCCGGCGTGGCAGTTCCGCTGGGAGACTTTATGTACGTAAAAGTAAACTTTTGGCGGCTTGCAACGCACTGGGGCGATCAGGAAATTCATTTTCCAGTTGGCGGTCATAAAGCTCTTCCAGCCACTCTTTGAAAAGCGGGCCTGGTTGCGCGCCCATTGCAATTAAATCATCTCCATTAACCAGGCGATCGGGGGCGAGAGGTTGTGTTTTCAGTTCGGCGATACGTTTAGCCAGTAAGGCGGCTTTTTCATCAGCGGCATGTTCCGCCGCGTAGAGCATCAGAAGATCATCGGACCAGGCGTGCGCCAGCAGACGTTTCAAAGAGGCCAGACGCGCGTTGTGCCAATTTTCCAGTACCGGGAGATTCATTAAAAGCCATGTTGCGCATTGAGTTTCCATGCCGCTTAGCGCCAGACTGGTTTGTAGCGAGGCGATTTGATTGCTGATGATAGTTGGATCATGGCGTGCGGAATTGTCTAGATCAATCATCAGCGCCGCCAATGCTGCGGGAAAAGATATTGTTTTTGGTAGTGCACTTAGCCGAGGCAGCGCAATGGTTGGGGAATTTGCTACATGATGCAACGGCCAGAAAGAATTCAACAGCCCGCTAAGAATAAGCCATTGCGCCCCGACCTGCCGCTGTGGATGGAGGAGGATTTTTCGCAATTCCTGGCCGATGCGTTCCCGACTGATGTCAGACAGGCGTTCCGCGTTGTCGCAAATTGCGGCCCATGTTGCGGGTTCAATAGTGAAGCCTAATCGGGCGGCAAAACGGATTGCCCGCATCATTCGCAAATGATCTTCGCGAAACCTCTGGGCCGGATCTCCGATGGCGCGAAGAATTTTAGCCCGAATATCCGCTTGACCGTTGACGTAATCAATAAGGTCATTGGCTACTGGGTCAAAAAACAGGCCGTTGCAGGTAAAATCCCGCCTTTGGGCATCATGTTCAGCCGTGGTGAACGCTACACTGTCAGGCCGCCGACCATCGGAATATACACCATCGGATCGAAAGGTAGCGACTTCCATGGACCGGCCATGCAACCGCACCATGACCACGCCGAAGGCCGCACCGACACGCGCACTGCGCGGAAAAAGCTGCAGAACCTTTTCCGGGCGGGCGGAGGTGGCGATGTCATAATCTTCAGGCGAATTGCCCATGATCTGGTCACGCACGCAGCCGCCGGCAAAAAAGGCTTCAAAGCCCGCGTCTTGGAGTATTTTCACCGTTTCTGTAGCACTGCGCTGCGGGTTTTGTTTCCCTTGTGTTTTATGGTGCGCCATAAATATTATTATACGCGCGGGAAATCCGATTGAGGAGTTGGCGGAGGAATCCTCTACTACGTAACCGTGCACGGGCCTGAGGGAAGAAGCGAAGGGGTGGGCCTGGCCTGATGAAAACCGCAATGCCACATTCATCCAATGTCTGTTGCGCGCTGCGTAATGTTGAGGTGCTGGCATCTTGCCTGCGACGATGTTGGGGGGCGGGCATCTTGCCCGCCATCCTAGGTCGCGGTAGAACCTATCGCAGCCGTTGCGTAACAGATTGTGTATCCCAATGGCCTATTAAAAATGCGCAAAACCAAAAGATTTTCATCAGGCCAGTGTGGGCCGTCCGGCGAGGTGGTTGTGGATGGTCTGATACAGGAATTCAAAGACGCTGCGTTGTTGCTGCGTGCAGGTGCCGAGGAAAAGTAATTCTATGTACAAGGCCGCCGCCCTATCTCGCACCGCCTGACAACGCTGGTAGGGGGCGTTGTCCGACACCACCGCAATAGGCATACCCAGACTCTGCGCCGCAACCTTTTTCGGTCCACATAAAATTTGATATGTTATTTCATCTCAACCATACCCGCGGCGGCCATATCCCGGCTGTTGTAACCAACGGCGATCTGATACTTTCCCGCGGGAACTTCCCAATGGTTCGCTTTGGTATTGAAGTACGCAAAGTCACGCCAATCCAATTTCATGGTCACCGTTTTGCTTTGACCGGGCTTGAGATTCACGCGACCAAATCCCTTAAGCGTCTGCACGCAGCGATGGGCCCGGTCTTCCTGCGGACGAATATATAACTGTACCACTTCCGCGCCGGAACGATGGCCGGTGTTGGTGACGTTGGCGGTCACGGTAACAGTGCGGGCTTTCCCGGAACCGCTGGTGGTGATATGCAGGCCACCAATGGAGAAGCTGGTGTAGGATAATCCGAAGCCGAAGGGGTAACGCGGTGTGATATGCTTTTTATCATACCAGCGATAGCCGACATAAATTCCCTCCGCGAAGTGCACTTCCGGATTTAATCCGTAGATGTCATGCCCCGGATAATGGCCATAAGCGGGCTGTGTGCGCCAATTGCGGGCAAAAGTGTCCGGAAGGCGACCGCTGGGATCGATTTTCCCAAATATAATATCGGCCACGGCGGTATTACCGTTCTCGCCGGGATACCAGGCATAAACAAGGCCGGCGATTTTATGAATCCAATGGCTCATCGCGATGCCGCCGCCGGCATTGACAACCACCACCTGATGCGGGTTAAGTTTGGCAACTTCCGCAATATAACGCCCTTGCGCGGACGGCAGATGGTAGCTGCGGTCAAAATCTTCATGTTCCAATCGCGGACCATAACCCACGCAGGTGATCACCGCATCGGCGGATTTAATTTCCTTCCGCTGATAGAGGGTCAAAAGCGGATAGTGTATACGATGCAGGCCGATTCTCATTTCGCCCGCCGGCATTACGCCATGCTTGACCGTAGGTTGCAGTTTAATGACCAGTTGGTAAGTGTGACCTTTAACAAAATGATAATCATCCATGAATGGTATAACCGGACGGGGACGCCATTGTTCAATAATTTTTTTCTTATTTAGAAAAGCTTCGACATCGCCATTGTTGCAGAAAAACTTAAGCAGGTAATCGCCGGTCTTAGATGGCTTAATCTCCGTTACCCATTGAGCGGTAAAACCGGGACCAACGTGCCGGGGAAGCGCGCCGGGATATTCCCAGCTCAAATTAAGACTTTTAACATCATGCACCATGGGGGGTACAGAGGTTGCACCGGAGTCCAGAATTGTCACCTCCGCACCCGGTGTGCCATCGGGGGCATAAAAATCGTTCTGGCTCCAATAGGCTTTGCCATGGCCAATATAAGGAATGTACGTGACTTTGGCGTTCTTGCCGGCGGCCTTTTTCACCGCCGCCAACATGCTCACAGGCTTGGCAATGGGAATAACGTATCCGCTGCCGCCACCGGTGGTAACGGCGGGCGACGCCATGGGGCCTAACACGACAATGTGCTTTATTGCGACGGTGTTCAACGGCAGAAAATGGTTCTTGTTGCGCAGCAGAACCGTGCCTTCAGCGGCAACTTTCATTGCGGCGGCGGCGCTTTTCGGGTTGTTTAACGGTATTCCCGATTTCTGCTGCGGACGATTCAGGAAATTCATGGCCACCATCATCCGCAAACTTCGACGGACATGCTGATTAATATTCGACATGGCGATCTGGCCGGATTTCAGCAGGGGTGGAATGGCAAGCATGTTGTAGAAGACGGGACGGTGCATTTCCAAATCCAGGCCGGCTTTCAGCGGCCCAAGCGTGGCGTGCGATGCGCCCCAGTCGGACATCAAAACACCCTTGAATCCCCAACGCTTGCGAAGCACATCGGTAAGCAAAAATCTGCTGGCCGTGCAATATGCACCATTGACCTGATCATACGCGGCCATGATGGTCCACACATCTCCCTGCCGCACTGCCGCACGGAATGGCGGCAGATAAATTTCTTCCAAGGCCCGACGGCTGATGATTTCATTAATATCAATGCGATCGGTTTCCTGTTCATTGGCCACATAATGTTTGGCACACGCCGCGACGCCCTGGGATTGTACCCCTCTGATCCAGGGTGCCGCCATTTGTCCGGCCAGATACGGATCTTCTCCCAGATATTCAAAATTCCGCCCATTTTGCGGTTCACGAACAATATTCACCCCGGGGCCAAAGATCACATGCACGCCGCGTGCCCGGCAATCACTGCCAATCTGCCGACCTTCCAGAAATGCCAATTTCCGATTCCAGGTGGAGGCCAATGCCGCGGAGGCGGGATAGGCTGTTGAAGCGCCAAAGCGGCGCACGCCTAAAGAAGCGTCGCTCATGACCAGCGTTGGAATGTGCAGCCGTTCAACGCCGGGAACATCCAGAATGCCTTCAAACGCCATCATGCGGACTTTTTCCCGCAGCGTCATTTGCTTCAGCAACGCATCGGCTTGGGCATTCACCTGCTGCGGGGTGAGTTTAACGCGGATATATTCGCGGGCTTGGGCGGTACAAGCCGCACCAGTTGTCACTAGCAGGCACAACGTGCCACAGCATGTCAATTTCCGCAGATTATTCAGTTTATATTTACCCATAAAGACCGCCATTTTTGCACACAGCATCCTGCTGATATTCCTGAAAAAGGGATAGCCTTCATGGGATCCAATCCGGCAATGACATTAAGGAATGTGACGGCCATTGGACCCATTGCGGCAATTTCCGCGGAAAAAGTCATTGGGGTTGGCCCAACATCGGCCAATCCCTCTGGCCACGCTTCGCACGACGCAACTTTCTCGCACAATACAATACCGAGTTTAATTTTTGTATTCAATTTTATCGAGATAAAATGTGAATGCTTTGCCATCAGTCGGCGCGGCGGTCCAGAAGAACCCGACCACAATTCGCTTCATATCTTTACCCTTGAGGCTGATGGAATATTTTTTCCAGTGTTTGGTCAGTGTTACCTTTACTTTACCTTTGGCGGTGTCATGATAGGTTTTATTGGATCCGATCAGGCCGAATCCGAAACTGACCACCTGTCCGGCTTTTTTACCGCGGACCCAGAAAGTGAGTTTTTTCGCACCGGTTAGATTAAAGCCGCCGGATTGATCGCCCCAGTTATTGGCCGGATTCTGCCACGCAATTCCGCCCCAGCCACTGCCGGAAGTATATTGGATTTTCAAACAATCACTGTTACCCTTGCGCGGGTGGGTCGTGCAACTGCCGTCATATTTAATGGCCGATGGATTGCCCATCCAGCCGGAGGGAATATAGCCGGACTGCCCCTGACCATCGGCGTAAATCACCAGAGGAAGCGATACCTTGGCTCCGGAGTGTTTATCCGCGGCAAAAGCCTGACGATTGACCAAACCGATGACCGCAATGGCCACCAAAAGCATGGTCAGCAAACCAGTTTGCAGTGCCGCCGGCAGGGAAAAACGTCTTGTGAACATTGTGATACTCCTTTTTTTTGAACTGCGTTACCTGTATAGCGAGAACTTTCCGACCGGCATGATCCCAACATGTGCCTCGCGTAATAACCATTGCTTACCTCGCCGTCTGGTTTTTTTTATTCCCGGCGCGCCGGCCAACGGCACCGGGGGAACAGTAATAACGCCGCAGCCGCAAGCGTCACGAATCCCAGCAGCGGTGGTTCGGGCGTGGGCAACGCGGCCTGATAGGCGCTGATGTAACCCACCTTCATATCATAGGTGCCCACACCGGGCGTTTGATAGTTGGTGTAGCTGCCGCCGACCGCAAGATTCATGATGATATAAAAGCTCTGATCAAACGGGGCCTTGGTATCTCCGGCCGGCGCGGTGGATGGTACGGTCCATCCACCGGTCTGAGTTTCATACAGATTTCCATCGACATACCAGTTGAACTGCACCTGCGTGCCGCCGGAGCCGTTGCTGATGGGTTCCCATTGCAGATCGTAGGTATGCCAAGACGTTGTGGATTCATTATTTGGCAGCGTGTAAACCTGATACTGTGTATTTTGAGTGGCGTAACTATTTCCGGAATGCAGACTTCCCTGGACCTGGCTCGTATCGGTACCCTGGGATTCCATGACATCGATTTCACCGGATTGCGGCCATCCACCGTAAACAGAATTGGTGGGCATCATCCAAATGGCCGGCCAAAGCCCGTTTCCCGCGGGTAATTGGGCGCTGAATTGGAAAAGACCATAGGTCTGGCTAAATAAACTTTGCGTGGTAATGCGCCCCGACGTGTAATACGTGCCGCTGCTGGTGGCGGTTCCGATGGCCTGAATGTTCAGATTTCCACCTGATACGTTTACATTATTGGCTGAACTGGTATATTTTTCCGATTCGCCATTGCCCCAGCCATTGTTATTGCCCAGATCATACGTCCAGCCATTAAGTGACGAAGCACTGTTGAAGTTGTCGCTGAACGTTGAGTTCCATTGCAAGCCGGCAGGCGCTGCCACCTCTGGCGCGGCGATTGTGGATGCGGCGGCGGATGAGGCGGACGCACTGATGGCGGCCAGCACCAGCAATGTTGGAGTTAATAACGCGCGGCGTGGCAACCGGGCATACATATCATCGATAATTTGGCGTACTTTACGCATTGAATTCTCCTCCGGTAAAAAACTTATCAGGATAATCGTCGGCCGCCGTGGGTTATGCTTCGGACGCTCGCAGCAGCCCGATGGCATCTGCGGCGGCCAATACATGGTCCAGAATTCTATCTCTCACGAGCTGGCGCGGAGGTGGTGCCGTGCAATTCCAGTTGTGTCGGTATAACTCGCTGAATCAGCGGCTCAACTCCACCATTGCCCGGCCAGCTTAACAGCGAACTAAGGGCCTCAAATGCGGCTCGGCCAATTTCCTGCGCATTTTGGCAGATGGCGGTAAGTTTGGGGTAGGTTAAAAAGCGAATATCAGAATCATCAAATCCAACCAGTGACAAATCGTCGGGGATTTTCCATCCGATCTGCTGTGCTTCGCCCAACACCCCTACCGCCGTCATGGGATCCGTGCAATAAAGAGCCGTGGGACGATCCGGCAGAGTAACCAGCCGTCGCACCCATTGCACACCGCCTTCGCGGTTCGCGGGAACACGATAAATATATTTTTCATCCACTGTCATGCCCGCGGCAGCCAGAGCTTCTTTATATCCATTGAGCCGATCGGTATGATCGGAGTCATCGACCACATTGATGGCCACCCCGATGCGCTTGTGCCCCAACTGGATCAGATGGGATACCGCATCCTGACTGGTGGAACGGCTTTCACTGGCAATAAAATTTACCTTATCGGAGAGAAAACGATCGCCCACCACGACCGCCGGAAAACCTTCCTCGGCAATGGTCTCACAAGTGCGCCTTGTTTCCGTGGTGGTACGCAAGACCGCTCCGCGAATTCCTTTGCGGATACACATCTGGGAGAAAGATTCATGCGGCAACACCGCCCGGCGCACATCTAATATCAGCAGGTCAAAACCGTACTGATCCATACGTTCACTCATACCCTGCATCAGCGCGGCATCAAATGGCGAACCCAGCGATGACTCGCCGGTGTAGGCGAATGCTATATTCATGGTTTCCCGCTTACCTATGCCAGGGACATACCGCGAACGGTTCATGGCTTTCACCACGCGTTGGCGCATACCCGCCGCCACCGCCGGATGATTGTTCATCGCCCGGGAAACTGTAGCGGGGGAAATGCCCAACTCTTTGGCTATTTCACGAACTGATCCCATGTACGACTACTCCACCAATCTTCAAAAAACTATATGAACATCCTAATCACACAGCCTTAGGGGCTGTCCTTAGCCAAGGCATAGGCTCTGATAAAATCCACTTCCATCGCATACCGTCCGGGGCCAGGAGTTATACCGCCAACGTAATTTCCCCCAACCGCCATATTAATAATAATATAAAATCTTTGATTAAAAGGCGCATTAGGATGACCCATACCTGCGGTAGTTGGAACCGTCCATCCGCCCTGCTGGGTTTCATATAAATGGCCATCGACAAACCATCTAATTTGGACTTTGCGAACACCAGATTTGGCCGGATCAGCTACTGGCTCCCATTCCAGAGCATACGTGTGCCACTCGGTGGTGGTCTCGTGCCGGGGCAGGGTATACACCTTGGTCTGGCAGTTATCTTGATTCCAGATTTTGCCGGAATGTAAACTGCCCTGCACTTGATGGATACCGTTGCCCCGAGATTCCATGATGTCGATTTCACCGGACCTCGGCCAGGTGCCGAACTTCGATTTCTTCGGCATCATCCAGATCGCCGGCCATAAGCCGGCCCCTTGCGGCAACCGTGCGCGAAATTCAAAAAGGCCATATTTCTGACTGAACACATTGCGGGTGGTAATGCGGCCGGAAGTGTAATGGACTTTGCCATGTACCTTTTTGCCGATCACCACAATGTGCAGTTTGCCATGGGCCACATACACGTTTTTTTTAGAGTGGGTGTAAACTTCGGATTCGCCGTTGCCCCAGCCGCCGCCGCCGAGGTCATAATGCCACCCCTTCAGGTCCGCCGCACCGCGATTGAATTGGTCGCTCCAGGTGAGCTTCCAATGCCATCCCGCTGGTGCGGATATATTCGGGGCCTGGTGAACCGGAGTTGCCCCGCCGGCGAACATAGCCAACAGAACAACACCAATTCCCACAACGCCGCGTTTTAATAAACTTTGACGTTTACAATTCTTCATTGTGTTTCCTATACCAAAAGGACGCGACCGGCCTCAAAACAACCCAACCGTGCTGGGCAGTTGCGGATTGGTGATGGCTTGGATATTCAATCCGTTTGAGCCATTAGCGGTCGGAGCGGTCACCGCCGCGCCAGCGACATTGTTGTTAATTGGGAGAGTCTGAACGTGACCATCAAAGTACACGGCATTGGCTTCGCCAGAATCGGGAGAGTCTTGTAAATGTCGATAACGCATGCCGGTCACATTGTTAATGCCGCCTGGGATAACAATATCCTGGTTCGTGGTTTCGCTGGACAAAAAGCCATTAGCGGGAACCAGATAGTTTGGATCATTAACATACGGATTGGCGTGGCCACCGACGTTGGAATTTTGAATCCAGTCGCTCATAATGGCCCACGATCCACCCCAACTCGTGGTCTGCGTGGCATCGCCGATCGCAATGGAGCTGGCCGGCGTCTGCACGTTGGATGCACGCATCGTTATCGTCTGTGCCCAACCAGGCCCGGGCGCATAGGTCCAGAAATAGTTCGGATTAGCCGCGTAATCGGACCAATACCAACCGATACCCGAAGCATCCCAACCTGGCCCCAGTGTCGGCTTAATAAGAGACGCCGGGCAAGTGAAGGTTCCTAAAAAGGCTGAGGCGGAAGTGGAAGCCACCGGATAACCCGAAGTATCCACTTTATTAAATTCCAAATAGCGCACCGGATCCAACCCACGGTTGTAACTGTACAAAAGAACGTCCCAATCAAAAGGATTCCAGAGTCCATAGGATGAATCGTACGCATTGCCATAGGGAATTACCCCTTCATAGGTATTTTCATATTCCACCAAAATCTGCCCGATGCTGCGCAGATTGGCACCACAAGCCGTGGTCAGAGCTTCTTCCCTGGCTTTCGCCAGAGCCGGCAACAGTAGGGCAATGAGTAGCGCGATGATGGAAATGACCACCAGCAGTTCAATGAGTGTAAAACCGTGTAGGGATTTACGAACCGGCTGGACAAAACGATTAGTGTTCATGTGAATTCTCCATATTTTGGGCACAAGGCCCGGCCAAATAAAATATTTTTATACCGTAATGCAACACGGTATAAAAGCGAGGGAAGCAACCCCGGGAACGTCCGAAGCGCTCCCCTCCGCTAACGTCGTGTTATGCGTTGCGACCAGTCACCCGCTTGCGACCAATAAGCAACATTCCCAAGCCGCCTAAGGCCAGAAGACCCAAAGAGGCTGGTTCAGGAACTGAACTTAACGAGAAGTTGGCATCATCGGTGAATAACGCGCCGCCCGTACCACCAGGATTGTTAAAGAACATCATCACCTGCGCCTGTGTCGCAGTCGTCGGTACCAATCCGGTTACAGAAAGCTGCATCCAGGTATTCGTGGGGCTGCCGGCATTAAGATTCGTCGGGCTCACGTCGGTGGCGAGCGTGGTGCCGGCCGCATTCTGGAATATCACCCGGATATCGTCGGTTTCCTGGCCGTTAAGAGCATTGCCGCCGGACATGTTATAAAACCAAGCCGAGGCGTTGAATTGGTATCCGCCCGCACCGGTGACCGGTACATATTGGTAGATACCGCCGTTCGGGCCGGAAAAGGTTTTGCCGGCCTGAGTTCCGGTATGCGCGATCGACGACGTATAGTAGGCACCATAAGGAGGTGTCCAATTGTTCCAACCACTCCAGCCGTAGGTGCCCGAAGCTGTTGATACATCACCGGTGCTGGCATTGGGGCCACCAGTAGGGCCGGGACTGGCCTCAAAGCCGGGATCATTCAACAGGTTGGTATTCAATACAGGGGTAGCCGCAACGGGCGTGCAAAACACCCCCGCAGAGCACATTAACCCTGCCGCTGAACCCAAAAGAACCGCCGAGATTTTACCAAACGATAGTGTCATAAGACACCTCCTAAAAAAAGAAAAATACAAAACAGTCACATTGACTGCTACAACACAAACTTCACTGCTCGCCGACGAACCGTT
Source organism: Phycisphaerae bacterium (assembly GCA_049977145.1). Classification (GTDB taxonomy): domain Bacteria; phylum Planctomycetota; class Phycisphaerae; order WQYP01; family WQYP01; genus JAMDCX01. The sequence continues at coordinate 22,011 of JBMFGW010000024.1, read as the reverse complement.
GCGGCTTATGATCAACATGCCGCCGGGGCGACGAATCCAGTACCCATATTTCAATGAATCAATTTCTTCAGAAATATTACTGTAGCAACAGTATATGAAACTGATTCATAAGGACAATTATAATCACAACCGCTTGCTTGTCAAGAGACTTATACTTTCCCAATTCTCTACCGCGGAATAAGCCGCGACCAAGCGTTTGTCCTCACGGACCAGTTTCACCATTACATCAGTAACAGATAATGAAACTGATTCATACAAACAAGTATACCGCTCTTTTTAATAAAGTCAAATCTTTTTTCTATTATTTTTTTTCACCTTTAAATATGGCGATTATAGTGAAAAATAAACCCTTTTTATTCGTAATTGCGTAATACATCGCAACGCCGCTATTAAGCTACTCATATCCCAGCTCATGGCAGGCCTGTACGCCGCAAAACTGCTGTAAATCCGCCATCACAACGCTGCTGGACGTCGTCGTTGGCGGGTAATTGCGAGGCCTGATGAATGACTTGCCACGATTTTTCCCTCTGTGATTGCATAAATTGTTGCACCACTTCGGTGTTTTCTCCGGGATCAATGCTGCAGGTACTGTATACGAGCAGACCGTTGGGACATAGAAGTTTTGCGGCATCGTGTAACAAGCGGAGCTGCAAGTCACGCATGGCCGGGATATTAAATAGCGGCCAGCGCCAGCGCAATTGCAGCCGCCGTCCCATTACGCCGGTATTGGAACATGGCGCATCAACCAGCACGATGTCGATGTCTTCCGGCGTTTGGCGCTGCAAAGTTTGAATGTCCATGGTGCGGATGGTCTTGACGCCGGTTTGGCTAGCCCGGTGGCTGACGGCGGCCAATTTGTTCGGGGCAATATCGCACGCGATAATAGTGGTCTCGCCTAGCGCACGCGCCAGTTGGATGGATTTTGTTCCCTGCCCCGCGCACAGATCAAGAATGTTTTTCGCCGGAGTACCGGGGTTGCAATGCTTCCAGGCTGCGATCAGGGCTTGCACCGGCAATGCGGAAGTGGGGTCCTGCGGAGATAGCGTGCCGCGCGCAATCAAGGCTTCAATGGCGGGATTCCATCCATCGGCGGCGACAAAAAAATGGGCCGTCTGATGTGGTATCAGGCCGGTGTCATCCGGTGGCACAAAATCCGGTTCGTCGCTGCGTAGCGTGACCACGGGCGGTACATTATCCGCAATGAGTATCTGCCGCGTGGTTTCCACACCCAGCCATTGGATCATTGCGGATACCAGTTCGCGCGGATGGCTGGTGGTAACCGCCAGGTTATCAACAGCTTGGCGTTGAGGATCCGGGAACAGCGGTCGGTTAAATTTTATCTGGCGACGGCTGTCCAGCGGAAAGGCATGGGAGTCAGGCCCGCGCAGAGGTTCAACCACGCCGCTGAGGCGCTGTATATTGCGTAAAACAGCATTAACAAAGGATGCCGCCCGAACCGCGCCCAGCGTTCGCACCAGTTCCACGCTGGTATCGATGGCGGCATGATCGGCAATTCCCCGGGCAATGATTAACTGGTAGACACCCATGCGTAGGACGGCCATAACGTCTGGATCAATTTGCGGCAAGGGTGTTTTAGAAACCGCATGAATCAGGGCGTCCAGTGTAAGCCGACGGCGAATGACGCCGCATGTTAAATCAAAGGCCAAGGCCCGATCACGCGGTACCAGAGCCTGCCATTCCGGTGAATCGCGGGATTCGATTCGCGGCGGATCATGGATGTGGGTCCAGGTGGAAAGAATGTGCGCCGCCAATAAACGGGGATCATACTTCATTAACATGATCATAGCATCGGCGTATGGTTCTGGACAGCCACTGTTAGGGGGCTTACAATTTACTTTATGAGTTCGCAGATCATTTATCTTAAGGATTTGCCCAAGCATGAGACCCTGCGGGCCATGGCGAAAGATTATCCACAGGTGGATATTGCGGCGGTGGAACTTTATATTCTGCAGTTACGATTGGTCAACGACATGATTGCGGTGGTGGAAGCCTATCTAGGCCGGTATGGACTCTCCCGCGGACGCATCGCCATCCTGATGATTCTTCGCCATCAGAAGGAGGACCGCATGTGTGCCGCAGAACTGGCACGCTATTGCGGGGTTTCCCGGCCCACCATGACGCAGATGTTGCGCGGTTTGCTGCGTGCGGGTCTGGTGCGCCGGGAACCGGCGGCGTGTGACTTGCGCCGCAGCGTAATTTCCATTACCCATCAGGGGCGGGTCGTGATGAAAGCCGTCATGCCGGATTATTATCGAACAATTCAGAATTTTTCCGCCGGACTTGATCCGGAGTTGCGGGAACAATTAATGGATGCCACGCGGGCGATGATGGCGGGATCGGCACTGTGGCGGCAAAGCGCTGCGATTCAGAGGCATGTGGCTTCCAATGCGGCGATCCATAGTAAGCCCAGAGCGAAGAAGGTGGCCTGGGCCGCCGGAGCTCATTCGTGAGCACCGTTCTATCCCAGGATCACGCGTTATGGAAACCGCAGGTCAATCCATGGATGATCGCCATTGCGGTCATGCTCGGCACGTTCATGGAGGTTCTGGACACCTCCATTGCCAATGTAGCGTTGCCGCATATTGCCGGCAGCATGTCGATTACCCCGGATGACGCCACTTGGGTGCTGACCAGTTATCTGATATCCAATGCGGTGGTGCTGACGGCGGCAGGCTGGCTTAGCCGGACGTTCGGGCGCAAACGTTTTTTATTGACATGCATCACCGTTTTCGCGGCGGCATCGGTCATGGCCGGCGCGGCCCCCAATTTTCCCTTTCTGATCTTGGCGCTGGTGATTCAGGGGGCGGGAGGCGGGGCGCTGCAGCCGAGTGCCCAGGCAATTTTGCTGGAAAGTTTTCCGCGTGAAAAACACGGACAGGCGATGGCGTTTTACACCTTTGGTGTTATTTGCGCACCGGTGATCGGTCCGACGCTGGGCGGTTGGATAACGGATTCCTTCTCCTGGCGCTGGGTTTTCTACATCAATATTCCCGTGGCCGTTATGGCTTTTCTGATGGTGGACGCGTACGTCGAAGATCCGCCCTATATTCGACATGCCATCAAAACAAAACTTGATACCGTGGGGTTTGTGCTGCTGGCGGTCTGGATTGCGGCCTTACAGATCATGCTGGATAAAGGGCAGGATGCGGATTGGTTCGGAGCGGTATGGGTAAGGTGGTTCGCCGCTGTCGCCGTGTTGGGGTTTCTGGCGTTTATTGCCTGGGAGTTAACCAGTGCTACACCGCTGGTGGATTTGCGCGTATTAAAAAACCGCAATTTACTTATCGGAACGGTGCTGATATTTATTATGGGCATCGTATTGTATGCCACCACCGCGCTGCTGCCGCTGTTTTTACAAACCATCATGGGATACTCGGCGCTAAAAAGCGGTTTGGCGGTAAGTCCACGCGGCATTGGTTCCGTGGTGGGCATATTGGTTATTGGCCGTCTGACCAATCTTATTGATAACCGTTTTTTAATGGTCAGCTCACTGGTGATTCTGGCGTATTCCAGCTTCTTGCTGGGACGCCTGGACATTAACATCGCCATGATCAGTGTCACTTGGCCGATTATTATCAATGGCTTTGCCACCAGCATGTTCTTTATTCCTCTGACGACCACCGCGGTGGGCACGTTGCGTAATGACCAGATGGGCAATGGCGCCAGTATTTTTAATCTGATGCGGAACATTGGCGGGGCCTTTGGCATTTCCATTACCACAGCACTGCTAAGCCGGGAAAGCCAGCGGAACCAGGATATGCTGGTATCCCACACCACGCCGCTTAGCCCCGCCTTCAACACGCGGTTGGAGAAACTGCAGGGTATGTTTGCCCACCAAGCGCCCGCTGTGACTGCCCACCAACAGGCACTGGGATTACTCTACCAGATTGTCGGCCAGCAGGCCGGGGTGATGGCGTATGTATTTAATTTTCGCCTGATGGCCTTGTTGGTGCTGGGCTGCATTCCGATTGTATTTTTTCTGAAAATACCAAAGTCGCAAATAAAATCTAAGGTGCATTAGTGCCGGGACAACAATAACGTCGTGGATCGGCCTTGCGCACCCCAAGGGTCCGCCCATTTTTATCGGGATTTATAAAATCCTGCACCGTCCGAACCCGCAGCCCAAACGCCGGCGGCGAGGGGGGGGCAAATACCAGCGTTCGGCGCCATACCGCGCATAGCATCTATTGCGAAATTGAACCGATATCCCGCCAGTCTAATCCGGTTGGAGAATCCTCGCCGGTCGCGGAATTTTGCGGTACAATGAATACTAACGGGTTGGATGAGGCAGGACGCCCGCGGATGCGTCTGCGTCAGGGACTTCCAAATCATGGAGGATTTGACTTATGGATTCGTTTATTATTGAAGGCGGAACGCGTCTACGCGGAACACTGCGAATCGCGGGGGCGAAAAATGCGGCGCTGCCGATCATGGCGGCAGCGCTTTTAGCAGATGGTAAATCCGTTATTGAAGACATTCCTAATTTGCAGGACATCCGCAGTCAAATTGAGCTGCTGAAATTGTTGGGATGCCGCGTGGACCGCCAACCGGATGGAAAGCTGGAAATCGACGTTATCGATGAAACCAGTTCGCATGCCCCCTACGATGTGGTGCGAAAAATGCGGGCCAGCATCTGCGTGCTAGGGCCGCTGCTGGCCAAGCGCGGTCAGGTCCGGGTTTCCATGCCCGGCGGCTGTGCCATTGGCGATCGCCCGGTGGATATTCACCTGCGTGGTTTGCGCGCGTTGGGGGCCACGATTGAACTTGATGGCGGTGATATTATTGCCAGCGCCAAACAACTCCACGGCGCGGAAGTTTTTCTCGGCGGTAACTTTGGTTCGACGGTTCTCGGTACCGCCAATGTGATGAGCGCCGCTACGCTGGCCGACGGAACCACCACCATTGAAAGCGCCGCCTGTGAACCCGAAGTCGTTGATCTCGCCGATTACCTCAACGCCATGGGTGCAAAAATTACCGGCCAGGGTACCCCGCGTGTGGTTGTGGAAGGCGTTAAATCATTGCAGGGAACAGCGCATCGCATCATCCCGGATCGCATCGAAGCTGGCACGTTTATGGTTGCCGCCGCCATCTCCAATGGGGAAATAAACCTGGAAAATATTCGCATCGATCACCTGATGGCGGCGGTGGATAAGCTGCGCAGCATTGGTGTGATTGTGGAAAAAAACGGAAGCTCGGTGACGGTGGCATCGGCCCGGAGACTGGAAGCCGCCATTATCACCACGCAACCCTATCCGGGTTTTCCGACGGATCTGCAGGCCCAATTCATGGCATTGCTGGCCATGGCCAACGGTAACAGCATTGTGTCGGAAAAGATTTTTCCGGATCGCTTCATGCACGTTGCGGAATTGACCCGTCTGGGGGCGCGAATCCACCGGGAAGGGGCCACGGTAATTATTGAAGGCGAACAGCAGCTCATCGGTGCGCCGGTGATGGCCAGCGATCTGCGAGCCTCCGCGGCACTGGTGCTGGCCGGGCTGGCGGCGCACGGCATCACGACGGTCAACCGCGTGTATCACATTGACCGTGGTTATGAAAAAATTGAAGAACGTCTCAACAGCCTGGGTGCAAAAATCAAACGTGTGGAGCAATCGGAAGCCGAGTAATCACGACGGAAAATTAACCAGGTTTCCGCGTGCATCATACGCTTCCAGCAGCACGGAATCATCCGGCAATGCCGGGTCCGGTGTAATAATGATCTTTTTCTCCGTGCGGTCTTCCATGGCCACGAGTTCGCGTCGCTTTTTATTGAGCAGATACTCGGCAACGGTAGGATAAACCTTTAATTCAATCCGCGCGATGTCGTGATGCAACGTGGCCGCAGCCAGCCGGCGCATCACATCCAGGGTAACACTTTCCGGCGTCTTAATGAGTGCCGCGCCGCGGCAATGCGGGCAGTCCTGATAAAGGCCGCGCTTCAAACTTGGCTTGACACGCTGACGGGTCATTTCAATCATGCAGAATTGACTCATACGGAGAACTTTGGTTTTCGCCCGGTCCTTCCGCAGTTCCTCCCGCAGCAGGTGCTCAATGTCGCGTTTATGCCGCTCTTCCCGCATATCAATGAAATCAATGACAATCACACCGCCGAGGTCGCGCAACCGGAGTTGTCGGCACAATTCCACAATGGCGTCTTTGTTGATGTTAAAGGCCGTCAGCTCGGCATCACGCTGTTCCCGGTAGCGTCCGGAATTGACGTCCACCGCCACCAGAGCTTCCGTGGAATCAATGACCAGCGATCCTCCGTTGGCCATTTCCACCCGGTGACTGTTAATTTTTTCAATTTCCCGTTCCACCCCATAACGAATAAACAACGGCATGGGGTCCTGATACAGTTCTACAATACTGGAATCCGGGCTGGCGATGGTGAGAAAATCACGGACCCGCTCCGCCACATCGGGGTCATCGACCACAATGCGATCCATGTCCTGCACCGCCAGATCACGAATACTGCGGATCACCAGATCACTTTCTTCATAAAGCAACGTCGGGGTGCGCTGGGTATCGAGGCGGTGCGTGATACGCTTCCAAATTTGCACCAGAAAATGCAAATCCTGCTGCAACTCGCGCGCGGTGCGATCAATCCCGGCGGTACGAATGATAAAGCCGAGATTTTCCGGCGGATGCAGTTCCCGTAACAGCCGCTTGACGGCACGGCGCTGTTCATCATCAACAATTTTCCGGGAAACCCCCAAGGCGCTCATTCCGGGCATCATCACCAGGTATCTTCCCGGCACGCTGACGTAGCTGGTCAGCGTAGGGCCTTTGGTGCCGATGCCCTCTTTGGTCACCTGAACAATAATTTCCTGGCCGCGCCGCAGGCACTGCTGAATAGGGGGGCGGGAATACCGGGGTGTTTTTCGACCTACGCGTTCCATTGGCGCAATATGGTCATTATCAACATGAAAATCGACATCCTCATCAAAAAGTTCATCCGCGTCACCACCGATTTCCTCAAACGTGACGGCGCCCTGCGGTTCCACGGTTGGATCGGTGTCCGGATTTTGCGGAGCATCGGCTTTTTTCGCTCCCGCCGCCAGCATCTTGGCGGTGGACTTATGATGTTGTGGAAAATATTGCGGATGTAAATCACTAATGTGCAAAAAACCGTTTTTGCCAATGCCGAAGTCGATGAAGGCGGCTTGAATGCTCGGCTCAACATTGGTTACGCGTCCCTTATAGATGTTGCCCACATGCAAATCATGACTGGATCGCTCGGTATACAACTCCTCCAGCACGCCTTGGCAGACGATGGCAATACGAACCTCCTCCAAGTCCGCCACATTCACCAGCATGATCTTCGGCGGGCCTTTTTTCTTCGGAACCGCCGGTTGCACCGCTTCTTCCCCGACTGGCTCCGGCTCCGACTCCAATTCAGCGGGTAACAAGGCGCTGTCCTGCATGGCCTCCGCAGATGGAGTAAAGGCAGAATGTTCCCGCACACCTGGACTATGATGCCCGCTTATGGGTTCGCCATGCCCTGGTGCGATATGGGCCGCCGGAAAAGGTAGCTGGTTATTGTCGCCTGGCGCCGGCGCAGATACATCAGCAAGCATCCCCTCCGCAAATTCGGATGGTGTAATCGCCGATGCGGCACCGCTGGGCCTGAACTGCTGACGAATTTTCGTCCGGCTGAACGATCTTCTGCCCGGATGTTTGTTCACGCCGGGGGCTGCCCGCGCGATGACCCTATTGGGATTAGGTCGCAACATACGGTAGCCGGCGCTGCCACTCAAAGAAGACCCCGGCGGACTCAATGACGCAGGTTGCGATCGTTGATCGGTTTGCAAAATGCTATCCGGCCGCCAACCCGCATCCTGCGGTGATAAGGTGGATGGAGGCGCCGGTTGATCCACCGGGCGCATCAAGGTCGGCGGCATCTCGGATTGCTGGTCATGCGTGCCCAGACCCGTCGCCGCCGTTGTGACCGCCACAGTGCCGGGCGCTTCTTCTGATGCCGATGGTACAACCGGAACAGCCGTCTTCGGCCGCCCGGATTTACTGCGACTCCGACTGCCACGGCCACGCCCTCCGCGGCGGCGATGACGCGGTTTGTTGAGAGCCAACCGACTGTTGGTTGGACCGGCTTCGGCAGCCGGTCCACCGATTTTATCGCTCGGCGAAGCGATTTCAGAAACATGGATCATGTCCGCGGACAAGTCCGAACTATCTTCGGATGAATCAGATTGCATAGTCTTTATAAACAAGCCTCACAAGAAAATAACTCCTACCCCCTATCCGCGCTGCTGACATCAGCCAACGGATAAACTTATTACATTATATTAACTTTTTCCGAACAAGTCTACGCCGTGTCTGCAGAGCGTACAGGCACGTCCATATCATGATAAGTAAAGCGGCATTTCCGCCCCGCCGCGCAGGCCAGGGCCGCGTGGCTGAAATGTGACGGCGTCATGCCGTAAAAATCGGCGGCAGGGGTGAAGGATGGCCAAGAAAAATGGTATCCGTTCAGGGCGATACCGCTACCCACTGGCTCTGCGGCTTTTTTATGAACATTGGATAGAGTATAATATGGCAGGTTGTCGGAGCGGGAAGGCGAGCATCAATGGGTTGGTTCTATCGGTTAAGATAGATAAGGACTCCGGGCGGATTACATGATGAAGGTTGATCCACGTTTTCAGGTTGAATCAGGCCCTGAAATCTTCGATGGGGCCGAATTGATTCTCAAAGGTTGTCTGGAGACTCCAGGGGGCGTAGCGCTGCTCACGGGCTATCCTGGTTCACCCTTGGCGGGTTTTTTTGATGCCTGCCATGAAATCGCACCGTTGCTGATGGAAAAGGGCGTCTGCGCCAAGATGGCGAACAATGAGGCCATCAGCATCGCCATGCTCAATGGCTCCCAAATGGTGGGCGTGAAAGGCATTTCGGTATTCAAATCCGTCGGGTTGCATGTCGCGGCTGATGCGCTGGCACTGGGTAATTTATCAGGAATACCGCATCCCAATGGCGGAGCGTTGGTGGTTTCCGGGGATGATCCATGGAGTGATTCCACCCAAGTTCCCGCTGATTCGCGTTTCCTTTTTGAGCATTTACGGGTACCGGTCTTGGAACCCGCAACATCACAGGAACTCAAAGACTGGGTGGCGTATGGCTTTGATCTGTCGGCCGCCGCCAAACTTTATATCGGCATGATGATAACGGTGGCCATTGCGGATGGCGGCGGCACGGTGGAATGTCGGCCCAACCATTGGCCCACCATTAGCACCAAAGACCGCATCGCCATTGAAACCGGCCAAATCCCCGTGGAAACCACCGTGCTACTGCCCCCGCGAAGCTGGCGGCAGGAATTGACATTTGCGGATCGTTTTGCGGCGCTTCTGGCACGCTGTCGGCAGTTGGGATTATCCCGCATTTTGTACCCCATTGAACGCACCTGGCGCGGCGGGAGATCACAAAAATCTCCGGTGGGGTTTATTTCATCAGGCCCTTCGCACACGCTGCTGGTGCACGCCTTAAAGGAAATGGGATTGCTGGGACATTTTCCCATGCTCAAACTGGCGATCAGTTATCCCGTGGATACCACCTTGGTGGAGCAATTGGCGGAAATGTGTGAACGCGTAGTCGTCGTGGAAGAGCGACGCAGCTTTATTGAACGCCAGGTAACCGATCATCTGTCCAAATTGCGCCAAGTTGATCCCAATCATCGGGCGGTGGCCGCACAAATATGGGGTAAAACTTTTCCCAACAATCGGCCCGGTATTCCAGCCACACGCGGACTGCACCCCTCCATTCTTATTGAATTGCTTATCAGTTTTCTACGCGATACGCCTAATATGCCCCATGAGTTATCCAATGGGCGGCTTACGGAGGAATTACAAACCATCGCGCTGGCCAACAGTTCCAAGGTTGATGTGGTCATTCGTACGCCTGCGTATTGCCCGGGATGCCCGCACCGCGATTCTGCCAGCGCTTTACTGGAAATCAGGAAAAATCTGCTCGATCCGCTGTATATGCGACAGCACTACGGCAAAGAACCCATGGATCTCGTCGCCCACGGTGATACCGGGTGCTATACCATGATGATGTTCGAACCCAACAAGCCATTGATGCACAATTACAGCGGCATGGGTCTCGGCGGAGCCACTGGCGGCGGAGTGGATCCCTTTATTACCAATAAGCAAATTGTGTTCATGGGGGATGGCACTTTTTTCCATTCCGGTCAACTGGCGATCGCCAATTCCATCAATCAGGGGCAGGACATCACCTATATCATTTTGGAAAATGGCACCACCGCCATGACTGGGCATCAACCCAATCCGACGCTCCATGAGGATATCACCGGTGCTCACGTCTTGGCGCACGATATTGAACGTATCGTGCGTTCCTTGATTCCCGACGCCGCCGGTACGCTGCGCATCAAAGGTAAAGATGGTCGTGATGAACCCCAGTCCCGGGTGTTCCGCGTGAATCCCGCGCAACGCGATCAATATAAAGAATTGCTGGAAAGCGTCATCCTTCAGGATGGCGTGAAAATCATCATCGCCGACAAAGAGTGCGGCATTACCTTTAATCGTCGCAAGCACCGCGCTGAAGTGCAGGAGAAAAAAGAGCATGGCTTTATCCGCTCCAAAGCCTACATGAACATCGCGGATGAAGTGTGTGAATATTGTCTGGAATGCACCAACCAGACCGGTTGCCCGGCGCTGAAGATATCCCAGACCGATTACGGCCCGAAAATTCAAACCGACTTTACCACTTGCGTCAACGACGGGGCCTGTGCCCGCATTGACGCCTGCCCCAGTTTTGAGCAGGTAATTGTCACCCGCAAGCGTCCGCCGCGCTTGCCCGATGAAGTCGTGGACCTCACCGGCATGCCCGAACCACCGATGATGAAAATGGGCGAACAATGGCGCTGCTATCTCGCCGGTGTGGGCGGCATGGGCATTGGCGTGGCGGGTGAAATTCTGGTTCGTGCCGGCCATAAGGAAGGCTATCAGATTGCCTACGTTGATAAGAAGGGGTTGGCCATTCGCAATGGCGGCGTATTCAGCCAATTGTTGTTTTCCCGCGAAAGTGTGCAAGGCTCCGCCATTACACCTTATGGCAAGGCGGATCTGCTCATTGGCGTTGATGTCTTGGAAGCCGCCCGCGCGATTTCACCACAAAACAACCTGCGCGTCGCGTCATCCAAATATACCCACGCGGTGATTAACACCGGCAAAACGCCTACCATTTTGACCTTGCTGGGACGCGAAGATTTTTCGCCCGAACAACTGGCGGCCATGATTAAAATCCAGTGCCAACCGGGGCAATTTTTCAGCTTTAATGTTGGTGATTTGTGCGAGAGACTGCTGGATTCCAAACTTTACGCCAACATCATGATGCTGGGCATAGCCTATCAACTCGGATTTATTCCGGTGTCGTACAAGAGCCTCACCTGGGCCATTCGCCATGCCGTTCGCCGGGAATTCGAGCGCAATTACCGGGCCTTTAATATCGGCCGTAAAATTGTGTTACGCCCCGATCTTTTCGGTGTTGCCGCCCCGCATGAAGTCGAAACCGTGGATCAGGCCATGGAGCGAAAAGCCAATATCCTCATGGTCAGTTCCATCTGGGGTCGGCGTAACGCTGAGGCCTATCGTCGGATATGTCGTGAAACTCTGACGCAGATGCCGCAGTTGGACGATGGTTCCAAACGCGATTATGTCATTCGCCTCTTTGACGCCCTGCAATGGGGTACCCTGCCCTATGCCCGCGGTTATGCTTCGCGCGTGGTGAAGACTTATCAGCAGGATAATGTGGCGCGGAATTTTGCCGTTACCCGCGCGGTGATCTGGAATTTGGCCAAAGTGATGATGATTAAGGATGAAGTGTATGTCGCGATGCTGTACACGAGTCCGGAAAAATATCGCCGCGATCGCCGGCGCTATAACGTGAATCCCGCCAACGGTGACACTATGAAATATATCCACCTGAACCGGCCTGAATTTGACATTGCCGGTTTCAAATTGCGGTTTCATCTGAAAGGCCATAATTGGCAGATGCGCGTGCTGCGCCACTGCCGGTGGTTGCGTGCGCTGATGCCGGCCTGGCACGCCCGTGAAAAAACCTTCCGCGATTGGTACACCCGCCTCGTCGATACTTGTGAACTCCATGAGCCATGGCTCTATAATCTTTGGCTGGACATACTCTCGACGCCGGAATCCGTCACGGGTTACCGGGAAGTGCGCTATCCGAAAATGGAAACCGCTCAAAACCGTGTCAAGGAACTGCACGCCGCAATTGCCGCCGGAAAAAACGACAGTCGGTTTCGCACGCCGGCCCGCTCCATCAGCCTTACCAGTCAGGTCATCGGCAGCTTCCGCGGCCCTTGAAGGCCTGCGGCTATTCCGCGGGAATTCTTGGCGCCGCTGCCGCCCCGGACCGGCGTCGGGCTTTTAATGTTTTGGCGTTGCCGCGCAGCGTATCCTGAAATTGCCGCCGGGCAATCAGCAGATGATGATAATTTTGGGCGAAACGGTGTGCCTCATCACGCGCGAATTGCAGCAACTTTAGCGCGGCGCTGGTGCGCGGCAATTTGCACGGTTGTGTCTGCCCCGACCTGTAAATTTCTTCCTCCCGCTTGGCCAGGCTGATAACCGTGGGCGGTTTGACGGCCATTGGCGCCAATGCCGCCTGCGCGGCATGAAGTTGTCCGAGACCACCGTCAATGAGTATCACATCTGGATATAATTCATGGCCAAGGCCCGCTTCACGATACCGCCGGGAAACTACTTCCTGAATGCAGCGAAAATCATCAATGCCGGTAACCGTTTTTATGCGGAAGCGCTTGTAACCATTCTTAAAAGGTTTACCATCCAGAAAGCACACCAGCGATCCCACCGTAGCCTCCCCCTGAAAATGGGCAATGTCAATTGCTTCCAGGGAGCGCACCGGCTCCTCGAGTTTCAGCACCTCCTGGAGTTGTCGCACCCCGGCCTGATGATCCTGGAAAAACAATTCCGGCTGCATGATCCTGGCGCCTTTTCCCCGCTGCCCCAAGGCCCGCAACGCTTTAATTTGATCACGTAATTGTGCCGCTTTTTCAAATTCCAGCCGGGCCGAGGCGGCCTCCATTTCCGTCGTCATCTCCTTAAGCGCCACACCCCGGCTGGACTCCAGAAACTTTTGAAATCGCGCAATATCTTCCAGATATTGTTCACGACTGATCTTGTCGGCACAAGGCGCGGTGCATTGCTTGATGGCATACAACAGACAGGGACGGAAAAATCGGCGTTGGTTATCCCCGGCGCAAATTTCCAAGTGACAACTGCGGAATTTAAAGGCCCGCTGCATATAAATAACCGCCTGCTTGAGCGCATAGCCGCTGGTAAACGGACCATACAATTTGGTCCCGCCGGCCTGCGGTTTCCGTGTGATATATACGCCGGGAAAATCTTCATGGGTGGTAATTTCCACATAAGGATAGCTTTTGCCATCGGACATCCGGGCGTTGAAACGCGGATGCAGGTCTTTAATGAGTCGGCTTTCAATCAGCAGTGCTTCAACTTCTGAATCGCAGGCCAGCGTGTCAAAATCCACCACATATTCCAGCAGGCGCTGTTTCACCTGTCCTAAATCAGTGGAGGCCAGAAAGTAACTGCTCACGCGATCGCGTAACGATCGGGATTTACCGACATAAATAACCACATCCCGCGTATCTTTCAGCAGGTAAACTCCGGGAATCTGTTCTAAGGCGCGGGCTTTCATGTGCAGACGGGCTAAACGTACCACCGCCGGCTCGGTCGGCAGGGGCAAAGTCACCTCTCCGGTGGGAATTTCTTCAACAATCTGTTCTTCAAAGTCCGATCCCGGCGGGGGTATAATAGTCTCATTGGTTTCAGAAGATGGTAACATATACTGTTATTATAGGGTCGTTGAACAGTAGCGTGTGGTAAAAGGATTAATCTTATGAGTTCCAAGCCAGCCCCCGAGTTTTCGGATCAGATTGTCTACCATGGCACGCGGGTCGATATGGCCTTACGCACCGTCACCATGGCCTCCGGGAAACACCTGGTGCGGGAAGTAGTACTGCATCCGGGAGCGGTTATTATTCTGCCGGTACTTAAGGATGGCAGAATTGTCATGATCCGTAACCTCCGCCACACTGTGGATCAATGGCTGTGGGAATTGCCCGCCGGAACCCTTGAACCCCCCGAACCGCCGGAATTCTGCGCACGCCGGGAACTTATAGAAGAAACCGGCTATCAGGCCGGTGAAATTCAACCGTTTGGCTGGTTTTACACCTCACCGGGGATACTGACGGAAAAAATGTATGCCTTTATCGCCACCGACTTAACCCCCGGTCCGCAGGCACTCGAAGAAAATGAAACTATCACCGTGGAACCGCTTCCTACGGACACAATACGTGCCATGATGGAATCCAACGAGATCATAGACGGAAAAACCATTGCCGTTCTGTTAAAATATCTTATGAGAAGGCGCGCCGGGGTGTGAAAACCGCAGCGCTTTTACTGGTGAAAGTGTGCAGCGTATATGAGTTGGCGTGATCGCGATTACAATCGTGGATATGGCGGCGGCGGGAGCGCCGGTGGCAGCATTCTATCACTGTTCAGTTGGGCCTTGCCGTTGGGAACCTTTGCCGGTATTCGCATGCAGGCGAGTTTCTGGCTCTTGTTGCTGATCGCGTTTGAATTGCTCTATGTTCTGCACACCGGCGCCCTGGTGCTGGCGCTGCTGGCCATTGTCGGAATAGTCGCGGCGATTTTGGTGCATGAGTTGGGGCATCGCGTCACCGCACAACTCGTTGGCGGACGCCATGATGATTTCCTGATGTGGCCCTGCGGCAACATGATCCCGCCCGTACACCCACCGGCGGCGTGGCCCATGTTTGCCGCCCAGGGCGGAGGAATTTTAGCCAACGCCATCGCCGCCATGTTTATCGGGACCATCGTGAATATCCATTGGCACATCAAGCCCGCTTTTCTGGCGGCCATTCTGGGGCAATTGCAACCCGATTCCACGGCGCTGTCGCTGCATGTATTGGCGGCGGCACTGTACATGTTCTGCATGGCGAATATCTTTCTAGTCGCAATTAATCTGCTCCCTTTTTATTGGTTTGATGGCGCCTACTTGCTGCAAGCCATTCTCTGGCCCATCAGCGGTGCGTATAAATCGATTGACTTCACCTGCATTACCGGCATGGTGGCAGCAGGGGGGCTGTTTATGCTTTCCGCGTACGGCATGAGTTTTATGGGAATGCTGGTTTGTGGTCTGTTGTTTTTTGATTCTTTCCAACGCCGCCGCGCGCTGCGGATGGATGGGCCAGGCGTGATTGACCAGCTTATTTCCTCCAGCGCCAATATCAGCGATTTGCCCGCGCACAAGCGCCAGCGGTTGCTGCAACGCTGGCTGCATTGGATCGGTCGCCGTGAACACCGGGCGCGCCAAGAGCAGCAGATGGTGGATAAGATCCTGGAAAAGGTCAGTGAGAAAGGGATGCACAGCCTGACGCGGAAGGAAAGACGTATTCTGCATCGCGCCACGCAACGCCAGCGTGAAGCGGATTTAATATCCCAACGGTAAGACACGCGACCTGGTAAGTTAGCAGCACATGCTGTGGAAAACGTAACACTAAAAACTGAAAACTTTCTTGTTTTATTGTCAAAGAATGGTTAATTTTCAAGGTATGGGCGAGCAAGCTGTATATTTTGATGTTGTTGTGGTCGGTGGCGGCCACGCCGGGGCGGAAGCCGCTTGGGCGGCATCGCGCCTGCTCGGTGATCGCGGCACTGTGGCCATGATTACAATGGACCCCGCCGCTATCGGACGCATGAGTTGCAACCCCGCCATTGGCGGATTGGCCAAGGGGCAGATGGTACGGGAAGTCGATGCGCTGGGCGGATTGATGGCGCACGCCATTGACGCCACAGGTATTCAATTTCGTTTGCTCAATGGTGCCAAAGGTCCGGCGGTGCAATCACCACGGGCGCAGGCTGATAAATATCGCTACGCCCGGACCGTGCAACGATTGTTAATGGAAAAGTGCTCCAACTTAACCATTATTGGCGATATTGCGGAGGACATTCTGGTTGATCCGCTGCCGCCTGGCGACGGCCCGGTTTGGCGCGTGCGCGGGCTGACCCTGAAATCGGGACGGCAACTGAATTGCCGCTGTGCGGTTCTCACTACCGGTACTTTTTTGCGCGGGCTTATGCACACCGGCGAAAAGAAGACGGAGGGCGGTCGCGTAGGGGAACAAGCCGCCGTTGGCTTATCTGGCGCCCTGCTTAAACTGGGCTTTGATCTCCAGCGGCTCAAAACCGGTACGCCGCCGCGTGTAGCCAGCGAATCTGTTGATTTTTCCGGTCTGGAACCACAGTATGGCGACAATCCACCTATCCCCTTCAGCGATTTATCCACCACGGAAGATTCGCCCTTAGGCGCACAATTTCCCAGTCTCACCCAGGTGCCGTGCCATATTACGCATACCAACCAGACGGTACATGACTTAATCCGCGCCAATCTGCATCGGGCACCGATGTACAGCGGGCAGATTAAAAGCCGCGGGCCGCGCTATTGCCCCAGCATTGAAGATAAAGTAGTCCGCTTTGCCGATAAATCACAGCATCAGATTTTTCTGGAACCGGAAAGTCTGGATACCAACGAAATTTATTGCAACGGCATCGCCACCTCTCTGCCGGTGGATGTGCAGGAGCAGGTTGTCCACCATATCGCCGGTCTGGAAAAGGCGGTGATTCTACGGTATGGCTATGCAATAGAATATGATTTTGCTCCTCCTCATCAAGTCGGATCGACACTGGAAACCCACCGCGCGGATGGATTATTTTTCGCCGGTCAACTCAATGGCACCAGCGGCTATGAAGAAGCCGCCGGCCAGGGCTTGATCGCGGGTATTAACGCCGCCGGTAAACTCCGTGGGGATAAACCATTTACCCTCCGTCGCGATCAAGCCTATATCGGGGTAATGATTGATGATCTGATTACCAAAGTCCCCACGGAACCCTATCGCATGTTCACCAGTCGTGCGGAATACCGTCTGACCTTACGCAGCGACAACACCGACCAACGCCTTACACCATTGGCGGCCCAAATAGGCTTGGCGGAGCCAGGGCGCATCCGGCGGCTGGAAAATAAACTTGCCGCGATGCAGCGGCTTCGGCAGGATCTGCAAGCTTTACGCATACCCGGCGGTGGTACGGCCATGGATTTGCTGCGGCGGCCGGATTTGGAACTTTCTGCGCTGCCCGCCCTGCTCGGTAAGGATGGTCAACTATTTACCAACCTGCTGGCGCAGCCATCCACGCGGGTACATATTCAGCAGATTCAAATTGAAACGCGGTATGCGGGGTACATTATTCGTGAAAAACATGCCGCCACGCGTATGGTGGAATTGGAAGATAAATTACTTCCTCCGGGCATTAACTTCAAGACCATCACCGAATTGCGCACGGAAGCCCGCCAGGCGCTGGAAAAATTTCATCCCCGCACCCTGGGGCAGGCGTCCCGCCTCGAAGGCGTCACCCCTGCGGACCTGATGGTGCTGACACTGTATATCGGCAGCCGACGGCCAAGTACCGTTGTCCCCGTGCCGCAATAACGTAAGACTGGTATCACCGTGAACGGTTACGTTTTATTTTGTGCTCTCGGCGGTAACGGAGTGTCAGTCGTGGCAATGAACAAATTCTTCAAGATATTGTCTCCGCTTAGTTTCTCGCCGCTGATGGCCATCGCCAGCAATTCACCGCCGAGAATATCAGGCGCGATGATTAAATCCGGGCCTACCCGTCGGACCCGCTGCAGATTCTTGCTGTTTTTTACCGCGGCAACGGTCCGTGCCTTGCCGCCGAGTTCCTTGGCCGCCATGACAATAAAAGCGTTTTCGCTGTCATCCGCCCGCAGCGCCAGAATTGCCAGCGCTTTTTCGCCGCCGGCCTTTCGCAAAGTTTCAATATCCGAGGCATCACCCACCACCAGATCCTCGGTAGCCATCCACAGAGTTTCCGGCTGGTTTGATAATACGACCGTCGCCGTGAGATGCCGGGCTTTGAGTTCACGGTAGGTGTTATGCGCCAAGGCATTATCGCCAATGACAATGTAATGATCCTGTCTCATGCGTTTTTTTTCTCCGGACAGTAAGCGTTGCATTCGTCCATTTACCAGCGGCACAATGACTGCGGAAATGGATGTCGCAAAAACCGTTATACCTAAAATAATCATGGAAATGACGAAGAACCGGGCGTCGTTAGTTGTGGGCACAATGTCCCCGTAGCCCACCGTGGAGAGCGTCACGACCGAAAAATATAACGCTCCGACCAAGTTGGTGATCGGCGGTGCAAAGCCCTGCCCCAGAACAAAGGAGCCAAACACGGAATATCCCAGCAGCAACAGAACGCTGATCAGGCTGAACATGGTGCCGGCGGCCAGGCTGGATTTGGAGAAGTGGCGGTAGAAGATAATTAACCCCACGAGCACCACGCCATTGAGGGCCGTTAATGCTCCCCAACGCAAATCCGCGTGATGCAGCACAAGCGACAGGGTGGCGGCGGAAATGATCAGTGCAATCACCCACGCCAGGCGCGAGCGGAAAGCCAATCCGAAAGACATTGCCAGCAGCACGGCGCCCGCCGCCGCTTCCGGCAACCCACCCAGTCCGCGCATGGCCGCAATCTGCCCGATGTGCAGAACCGGCTTCAACTGCATCATGGCGGGGAACGCCGGCGCTACCCGCGAAAGGCCATCGAGCAGATTCAGCAATCCTAATACGGCCACGGCCCCCGCGACCGGAAGATGCGGAAACCAGTGATCCAAGCGTAACCGCCGTCGCAGTTGCTGCCGCCAGCGTCCCATGCGTTGCCGCAATGCAAAATGTAAAACTGGATATTTATGCGGCATCAGGCGTTCCTTAACGCTCCACAACGATCATACTTGATATGATTATAAGCGCGGGAGCAGTGGTGCACACGCCGACGTAAAAAACGCAACGTTTGCCTGCGCCGCTGGCATACCGCCGCTGAATTGTATCGACCAAGGCATTCTGTGGCTATAATTACACTTTTGGGTGGTAATGAGTGCACCCGAGTTGAATATGAGGTAGGACGGATGAATCCCATAGCGAAGCAGGACCCGGAATTGTGGCGGGCGATTTGTGATGAACAGAATCGGCAGGAATCGACGCTGGAACTTATTGCCAGCGAGAATCATGTTTCGCCCGCGGTCATGGCCGCAGCCGCCACGCCGTTAACCAATAAATATGCCGAAGGCTATCCCGGCAAACGGTATTATGGCGGTTGCCAGCACATGGATATCGTTGAGAATCTGGCGCGGGATCGCGCCCGGCAACTTTTCGGATGTGATCATGTCAATGTGCAGCCGCACTCGGGTTCGCAGGCCAATCAGGCGGTATTTCTCGCGGTGCTGCGTCCCGGCGACACAATTATGGGGTTGCATCTGGATCATGGCGGCCACCTCACGCATGGTAAATCGGTGAATCTTTCCGGCAAATGGTTCAACGCCGTACATTACACGCTGGACCCCAAAACCGAACGCATTAATCTGGCGGAAGTCCGCAAATTGGCCCATGAACATAAGCCCAAACTCATTATCACCGGCGCCAGCGCGTATTCCCGCGTGTGGGATTTCGCGGGTTTTGCGGAAATTGCTCATGAAGTTGGAGCGGTGCAGATGGCTGATATGGCGCACTTCGCCGGTCTGGTGGCCACCGGCCTGCACCCCTCGCCCGTGCCATACTCGGAGTTTGTCACCACCACCACGCATAAAACGCTGCGCGGCCCGCGCTCCGGCATGATTCTGTGCAAGGCCGATTGGGCCAAAAAACTCGATTCCGCCGTATTCCCCGGCTTGCAGGGCGGACCGTTGATGCACATTATCGCGGCTAAAGCGGTGGCCTTTGGCGAGGCGCTGCAGCCCGAATTCAAAATTTATTGTCAGCAGATCATTAACAATGCCCAGGTGCTGGCCGGAGAATTAGCCCGCCGCGGTTATCGTCTGGTATCCGGCGGCACGGATAATCATCTGATGCTCATTGATCTACGCACCAAGGACGCTAATTTAACCGGTGCGGTGGTGGAGCAGTGGTTGCAGACCGCGGGAATTATTGTCAATAAAAACATGGTTCCATTTGATACCCGCAAAGCCATGGAAACTTCCGGCATTCGCGTGGGCACGCCGGCCTTAACCACCCGCGGCCTCAAAGAACCGGAGATGATAAAGGTGGCCCAGTGGTTTGATCGCGCCGCGTCCAGCGCGGGTGATGAGAAAACGCTGAGCCGAATTCGCGGTGAAGTTTCCGAATTCACCCGGCAGTATCCGTTGCCGCATTTAGAGTGCAGTGTGCCGGCTGCCAACCAAGTGCCTGAACATACCGTGGCGGCGGTGCGATAGTCCGGCCGGAGATCATTTATGGGTAATGAGGTTTTAATTCTCCAACACGCGGCTTGTGAACACGCCGGTAATATCGCCGCCGCCCTGCAGCGTGCCAATCGTCACAGCGCCACCATAGAATTATTCGCCGGCCAGAACATCCCGGATGAAATGGATTCGTTTTCAGCTTTGGTGGTCATGGGCGGGCCGATGGGCGTCTATGAGGAAGCCAAATATCCGTTTATACGCGACGAGCTGCGCTTGATCACGCAGGCGCTGGAACATAAAAAACCCATTGTCGGCATTTGCCTTGGCAGTCAATTGCTTGCGGCCGCGTTAGGAGCTAAGGTATATCCGGGGCCGAAGAAAGAAATCGGCTGGTATCAGGTATCCAAGCTGCCTGGAGCCAAAGGCGATGCGCTCACGGCGGGCCTGCCGGAGTCGTTCATGGCCATGCACTGGCATGGTGATGTGTTTGATGTTCCCGCGGGCGCTGTACCGCTGCTGCGGTCGGACCTGACCGCCTGTCAGGCGTTTCGCTTTGATCGCAATGCCTATGGGTTTCTCTGCCACCTGGAACTGAGTTTTCCCCAGATAGACCGGATGGTTCAGGCTTTTCCCGCAGAGCTGAAGCAGGCAGGTATATCCGATCATGATATTCTGCAGGGGTGGCCCATGTATGGCGCGACACTGGAGCGCCTGGGGGGTGAAGTGTTTTCACGCTGGACGGCACTGCTGAAATAATCCGCTATATCGCACCTCTATTTTTTTACTTTTCGGAGTTGGCTCTTGCTTGATAGTATAACCGTTGAAATTGCCTGGCTTCCGCATGGCCGCGGATTGGACCTTCCAGCGTATCAGACCGCACACAGCGCCGGCATGGACTTGCGGGCGGCGCTACTCGAACCGATCACCATTGCGCCATTGAAACGCGTGTTGATTCCCTGTGGTTTTGTCATGGCCATTCCCGATGGCCATGAAGCGCAAATCCGTCCCCGGTCCGGTCTGGCCCTGAAGAACGGCATTACCCTGCCCAACGCGCCCGGTACCATTGACGCGGATTACCGTGGGGAGTTGAAAATCATCATGATTAACCTCGGTTCCGAACCATTTATGATAACACGCGGTATGCGTATCGCCCAGATGGTTATCGCCCCGGTTACCCGCGCGGCCTGGAAGTCGGTGGATTCCCCCGAGCACCTCTCATCGACCACCCGCGGCAGCGGCGGCTTTGGTAGCACCGGCCATTAATGGGGCGCCGTGGGTTTATCTTTCCAAGATACGGGCTATCTGCAAAAAGCCTTGACATTCCGCATGTTTCAGATAACGCCGGTGCAAAAAGCGGTGCAATTGATAAAAACCATGATTTGGCGGCAATTCTTGTGGCTATGGAATGGTTATGAGCGCACTAAAAGCCAAGCTGAAGCGGGTCTGTGACCTTTTCTACAACGCGGTGTCGTCGCCGGCATTTAGCAGTGAGGAGTCCCTTTCACTGATCAAGGAACACGGATCAATATGGACAACGGGCAACGAACAACGATCAACGTTCTTTGCGAATTTCAAGGTGTCCAAGATGCTCAAGTTCGCGGGGCAAGGTGCTCAAGTTGAGCA
>JBMFGW010000023.1:0-38922 GCA_049977145.1 Phycisphaerae bacterium | reverse complement strand
AATCCCATTCCTGGCGCGGCAATCCGGCCTTGATCGGATTGTTATTCACATATTCAATCGCCCGCGCAATGTCCTGGGCCGTATCCAAATATACAGTCCTAACCCGTAACGGGCAGCAATGGGTTTATTACTTTCAACTGGCCGTTGATGGTCTGATTATGCTGCAGGTCTTCAGTGTAGAGGGTATCACATCCAGCCTGAAGCGCGGTTGCGATAATGAGGCTGTCGAACCAGGAGAAGCGATATCGCTCGACCAAGTCAAGAGCCGCTGAAATAGTCGCGGGGAAGATGATCTCCACCTGACAGATGGCCGCAAGCGTGATAATGAGCCTGCGAATATCGGGCAGCGGCATCTTGAACCTTCGATTGGCGGTATTCGCCGCCTCGGAGAGAACCTGCGTCGAAATTACCGGTACATCCACAAAAAGAAGTGATGCCGCCGTCGTTTTTGATGACTTCGGTCCAAGCGCATAGATCACAATGTTTGTGTCGATGAATGCTTTACCTGGCATTGGCCTCTTCTCGATCGAAACGGTACTTGCTGACATCAACGTTGAAACTGCGGAAGAAAACTTCGATTTCTTCGGGCGTTCGGGGGACAACTTCCTGCCGATCCCTCTCTTGTCTTGTCTTCAGGAAGCCGATAAAATCCAAAACTTCAAGTTGCCGGGTGGGTGCCAACTGCTCCGCAGCATGAGAAATCATTTCAGAATATCCCATAGGCTGTTACTCCATTCTTCCAAGTACCACAAATTATACCAGTTAAAACCCGGTTTGTACAATTGCCGTCCGCAGGCCATCCGATAGTGGATGTGCCCGTTTTTATCGGGATTTGCAAAACATCTGGGAAAACGGTGGTTTTCGCTTGCACGCAGGCGTAACGGCCGCAGGTTTCATCCCGAGTGTGATCGGGAAGGGATCCCATGGCGTGCCCGCATCACGGACGGTACCAAGAACCGTACCTGTTACAAACACTATACACATCATGGTTCCCCTCGACGCCGCCACGCCGCGTGGCACGCTAAACGGGTGGTTGTCCCCATGGCGAAATAAAATCCCATTCCTGGCGCGGCAATCCGGCCTTGATCGGATTGTTATTCACATATTCAATCGCCCGCGCAATGTCCTGGACCGTATCCAAATATACATTCCATCCGCCGTTCGCCCAAACAATTGGATCCGTCCGCAATGATTCGGCATTCAATTGTTTGGTGCCCCGGCTGCGCAGGTGGCCGACCACCTGTTCGATTTCTTTCGCGTGGCGCAAGACCACCGTATGTACATGGTTCGGCATAATGGCACACGCCAATATGCGGTAATTCGTTTCCGCGCACGCCACGCCGAATCCGCGGCCAATGGCCGCAATCTGTTCCATCGAAAACCGCACCGCCGGATTCGCCAGGTTTTCCTTGGCGCGTCGGCGGCCCGCATGGTCGTGCGCCACCGCCGCCACCGATCGCCGCGCACCGCACGCGGTGCCACCCCCCGTGGCATAATACAAATCCCAACATCGAACGTAATCCGACCATGATCCGCGCGGATCGTTGGGCAACCAGAATCCATACGCACAAAATGTACTGTGATATGCCGCAACCATTGACGGCTCCCAATATCACCATTTACCGTTCACACATCGCCGCCACGCCGCGTGGCACGCTAAACATGGCCACAATTCTACCCGCCATCGCCATGCGTGCCATTCCGCGCATCGCTCCCCCGTTTAGCGTGGCCGCCGGGCGGCCAGCGCCCCCGATTCCGATGCGCCAATACCCGCGCAATAAATTCCACACCGGCCCGACCGCGTTTCGCGCCATCGGTTGCCGATGGGCGTCCCGCGTCCGTCCGGCACCGAACAAATCACGCCCACGGAAACGCCAGGTCCGCGGAATTCACCGCCGACAATTCCCGATGAATAATGCCCGCGGGCAATGAATCGGCGATGGTGATTGTGTAATCGGCGAATTTGCGTGGGGCGGCGGAATCGCCGAGTGCGGGCGTTACAACCTTATCAAACAACACATGGGCCGGCGCTTCGCCCAACGCTGTAGAATGTTGAAACACGTGCAATCCACGCAGGGACATCAATCCGCGCGACGCGGAACGATCCAGATCAAACATCCGTTGCAGCGCCTGGAAAAATAATGCCAAATCGGGATAACTGAATCCCGTGTCACGGGCCAGAAGTGGATTGATAAACCCATGGCCGCGGTAAAGCGCGTATGGCACGGTATTTTTTCGGCCAAAAGTGCCTGTCAGGAAACCGTCCTTTTGGGTCTGCGATTCGGCCTCTTTGACCGTCGTAACGCTTTTGCGCGTAATGGCCGACTCCGCCGGAATAATGGCATCCAACGATCGGGAAAATGTAATTTGGGCCGGTCCGCGCACCTGGCCACAATTAAATTCGCCGGTGGAAAGCACAGCTCCAAATGTACGTATATCGTAATACCGCTGGAGCAACCATTTTTTGGCTTTTTCCGCCTCGGTGGATTTATCCTTGCCCTTGCTTTCCTTAAATGCTTTTTTATCGACGCCCGCACCATCAAACGCCTGCTCCATCAGGTTGTTCAAAATGCGCTTTTCGTATATTGCATCCTGCGTCTGAAAAAACAGGTCGAACCCCGGCTTGCCATCCGCAATGGCCGCCACGGCATTGCGAATTTTCCGCTTAATGCAGACATCAGTAACGAAACCCTGCATAGTCTGCGGATCGATGCGCGGCAAATTGCCCGCATCCGGATCGCCATTGGGGTTGCCATCCTGCACATCAAATAGAAACACAAAATCATACCGTCGATCAACTACCTGACTCATGGAAAGTTCCTTTCAAAAAACATATATACTCAAACCTAACTTAAGATTGCGCTGCCTGTTTTTGTTCCTCGCGCCGCTCGCGGTTCGCCTCCCCCTGCCTGCGATACTCGGCACGCTGATGATAAAACCCCAACGCAAATTTGCCCTGCTCGTCCAGCTTCAACAGATGGGGGAAATCTTTCACCTTGCTGCATAGGTCCTCAATATCTTTTTTGATATTCGTTGCCATGCCGGGCTTATCATTTTCCAGCTTGCTGATGTGCTGTTGTGCGGATTTGAAAAGTCGCGGAAACACCAACCCAGGTGCCGTACTGGCGGTACTATAGAATTTGTCCACAACATTCGCGTTGACATCCCCGAGCGCGCCCCATTGCGCGCGCTCAAAGACGGCCATTAACCTGCCGCACACATACGCCTCTCTTCCGGCGTCCATCACTTGTTCACCCATGGTAATTCCTTTCCTTATAAGAATTAATTTAATCAATCCAAGTCGTACCGACGTGAAGCCGCGGGTACCCTCGGCCTGCAAACGCCGCAGGCACAAGGCCAGAATCCCCTCGCCGATGTTTTGTCCCT
The DNA here is from genome assembly GCA_049977145.1 of Phycisphaerae bacterium. Lineage (GTDB taxonomy): Bacteria > Planctomycetota > Phycisphaerae > WQYP01 > WQYP01 > JAMDCX01. The sequence goes on along the minus strand of JBMFGW010000023.1, from coordinate 35,535 downwards.
TTATAGCCCCCGCCAGCAACTGCGGCGGCACCGTTGGTGCCACAGCCTCCGAATCCCTTGCGGTTGCCAACGCCAACTGCCACAGCGGAAATGCGGTGGTAAGTTCGTTGCCCAACGGGCTGATAATCCGCAGGTCAGAAAACCACTGCCGCAGATTATTTTTAACCTCAGAAATCGGCGCTTCAAGATAATCCCGCACCACGGCGCGGGCAGAGTTTCCCGAAAGGGCAAGGCAATAGAACGTGTTTTCATTAACGACCTTGGCTTCCTTGCCGCTGTGGGCACTTTCCAGAAGTTTAGCCACCAAATCTGGATTGGTTCCATCAAGGCATGCCAACAGGGCGTCGTCCTCGCCTTTTTCACGGCCCCAGAATAGGAAAATATCGCCCCCACTGATGATTGTGCTGCGATGCAATTTTTCCTGCACCAGAGCCTGTATCGCCCGGGTGTATCCATCCACCGCGCGGTACCCGATTGCCGCGTTGGCTGCGCCCTCAAGGCCGTAGCTTTCAAACGCCTGTTTGTCGTTGGAAATCAGGCTTACGCCGGATGCAATTCCGCCGGGAATGCCGGATAGCTTTGTGGCGTGAACGGTCGCAATCGGTCCTAACTCGCCGGTCACCTGGCATATTCCGCGCGGCCCTTCGCCTTGCCGAGCCTGATCAAATTGCTTGTAAAATTCCCGCCACCATGTTTTAACCGCCTGGCGATCCAGAATCGTAAGCCCTTCATCCGGAAACCAGGCGAAGGTGCAGCGATCTCCCGGCCCCGGTTTGATGGTGGCAACCTCAACGCAAATCTGCTCCACGAGTTGGGGATTGGTCGCCATCGCCTGACCAAAATCGGAAACGGCCCTCAGTGCCGGATCATTTGTAGCGGTGGTCGCTTCCGCCATTTGCCGCCAAAAAGTAGCACGGCTGGCAAGGCTCTTTTTCTCATCGCTTATCGGCAATACCCGCGCCAGCGTATCGGCAAAATAGCGCGCAAATCCGGCGTTTGCGGTATTGCCGTGCGGCTTGGGTACCGGAAGTTCTCTGCCTCGTCCCGGCTTGGTTTTTGGTGGGCCTTTCTTCGACGGAATCGTGGTCACGCCGTGCCGATCCTCCACGCCGAGATATTTGCCGCCATCACCCACCTTGACGATTATTGGCACGGGCAGAGATTCAAACGCTGGATCGTCCAACAGTTTTTCGCGTTCGGCCAGCTCATAAAGTCGCTTCAATATCATGCCGATTCCTCCCAGCCGAGCACCTTTACCGGCGGCTCGCCATCGGTTGCCGGAGCGGCGGTGTCGCAATGCAGCACCCCATTTTTCACCGCCGCCATAAAGAATCCCGGCAGGTTTTTTCCTGCACCGTCAAACTTCATATCGTAGAGCATCAGGCCCAGGGATTCTGTCCATGCCATGGCTTTTTCGGTGCCGTCCGGCGCGGAGAAGTGGCACGCAAATTCTCTGCAACCCAGATAAGGCCGGTGGAAGCATTGCCCCTTTTCAACCCGCCGCAGGAACATTTCGCGGTATTTAATCGGCGGATCATTGGCGTCAAACGGGCCGACATCCACACTGGCCTCAATTAAATAGGCCGCATCACGTAATGCCATGGTGTTGCGTTGCGTGCGATTCTGCCCACCGGCACTATCACGTCCGGCGGAATCAACCAAGTACGGCTCTGCCGAGGACGGGTCTTTCATCCAACCGCCAACCGTACGCGGCGCGATTTTTCCCTGAATCTCGTTACGGCGGATGCTGATAAACTGCGGGCGGTCCGAGGCGTTGCCATTGAGCCGCCAGGAGCGTAGTGCCGTTACGCGACGAATATGCCAATGAAATGCGGGAATAAGCTTTCCATCGGCATCTGTTTTCTTCTTAAACAAAATGGCATCCAAAACGCCGCGCGCCGCCGAGGGCGTCATGATGGGATACGACAACCGCTCAACCTTCAGTTCAGGGCGCGTAAAGCACGCCAGATCACCCCAAACTTTTACCGCGACTATATCTTTTTCAGGCATATTCAAGCAGTCCATTCTTAACAGCATAAAGTGTACACAAGAGCGCACTAATAATCAGTGGCGGATTTTCGGGAGATTTCCACCTTTGCGTGCCCGGAACAACTCCTGGAGTGTAACTTCCGGCGTCCAAGAGAAGCCACGACGCCCCATCTCTGCCGCAAATTCAGCCAACTTTGGAGGGTTTACAGCCAACGAATCGACGGGAATATCGAATCGCCTATATACCTCAGCCAAGTCGGTTAACATCGCATGTCTATTCATAGAAACCATTGATTTCTCATTATAAATTCCAAACAACAGTCTCATTAGCGACATCATATGCGTGTTGCTCTTCCAAGTCAAGTGGCCTACAATTTCTGTATTCAGCACCTTAACTCTACGGAGTGCTGCGGATTGAAAAAATGACACTGTGGTTTGCACGGTTCTGACCCTAATTACGCCGCCTCCTCAACGAGGCGGCCATTTTTTGCGACTGTTAAATCACCGGCACGGCTGCCGCACCATTAATCACCAAGCCTAGCGCTTCATCATACGGCAGACAGCAAACGTTGACTCCTGGCGGATCGTCCATCAGGCACGCGCTGGCTATCTGCCGCAGCTCGTGCTCATAAACGTTGACGGTGAATTTCTGCAACCGGCGATACACGCCGCGCGAGGGATGCCGCCGCAATTCACCCAACAAACTCTCAACCTCCTGTCGCGCCGGTTCCCATGTTGTTACCACCAGAGGGGTCGTAACATCTTCGATAATCTGATAACTCTCGGCGACCTGCTGGAAATTATACCGTGATCGTTTAGTGTGTATATCCTGGAAGTCAAGGTTCCCGGTTGGATAAAGCCGACGATAATATTCAGCCATGTCCGCAGGATGGTCAATCCGCGGCTCGCGTCCGCACGCCAGGAAATCCTGCTCAACAATCTTCGCGCCGTTGCGATACCAGGAGCTTTGAGGCATTTTGCCGTCCTGGCTCCGGAATACGACTACCCGCCCACCGCCGCCATCTGAGAACTTAAGTATTCCTTCACGGTTGCAACGCCCCGCCGCCTGCACAATGGATTCCAAGGGTGCCATTTCGCGCATAACCACTGGAAAATCCAAATCGACACCGGCCTCCACAAGTTGCGTGGCGATCAGACGGCACGGCTTGCCGCTCTTAAGCGACGCCGTTATCTCTTCGAGCACACGCAAGCGATGTGCCGGGCACATATTGGTTGACAGGTGAACCCCAGCACAGCCCAGTTTTGCCAACTCGCGGTAAACCTCCAGCGCGGCCTTTCGTGTGTTTACCACGCAGAGCACCTGCGTATGGCGGGACATTTCCGTTGCAATTTCATCCCAGCCAAGGGCTGGTGCGCCAGCCTGCGGCCACTCGACCTGCACTCGCTTGAGTTGGCGAAAAAGCTCAACGGGGTCCGGGGCGATCTCGCAAACATCTGAAATCCCCATCGGCAGGTGAACGGGGTCTTTTTTCCATGCCGGCTGCGTCGCCGTGCAAAGCACAATGCTGCAACCAAGATATTTGGCGGCCTGTTCGAGCATTTCACACGTTGGGGCGGTAAAGCCGGGTGGCAGTGTCTGGCATTCATCCAGAATCACCACACTTTGCGCAATGTTATGCAGCTTGCGACATCGGGATGGCTGATTGGAGAATAGCGATTCATAAAACTGCACGCTGGTGGTAAGAACAATGGGCGCGTCCCAGTTTTCAGCCAGGCGCTGGGATGTTTCTGACTCTGGGTCGTCCTGGTGCGTATTTCCGTCTTTCCCCGGCTCAACCATGCTATGGTGCTCAAGGATCAGTTCCTCTGCTGCATCGCCCAGCGCCGCCCGGAAAACGGCGGCATTTTGCTCAATGATACTTAAATATGGCGCAACGTAGATAATTCGCCGCAGTCCGTGTCCGGCGGCATGAGTCAGCGCAAACGCCAGCGACGAAAGCGTCTTACCTCCACCAGTGGGAACCGTCATTGAAAATATGCCTTTCGGATGGCACGCTGCATTCTGTGCTGCAGCGAGAATCTCGGCGCGAACTCGTGCAACATCCGGGCTGCGACATTGCCCCGCGCGGCTTTCTATGTAGCCCAGCACATTCCCCAGAAGAAGCGACGCATCAAGCCCTACGACGGGCTGCGGCATGACCCAGCCTCTACGGCGTGATTGAAAATCTGAAGTATCCAGCCAATCTGCGTCCACCAGACAACTGAACAAAAGCCGCGTGCGAATATCAAAATCCATGCCACGCACCGTTACAGCTTGACCACGATCCGTAGTTTTTAATTCCGGAAAGTCCAAATGTGCGATAGGAAGCACCGCTTCCGCCACGCGCTGTCCACCATTAACTCCTTCCGCCATATCGGCCGCATCCGGAATCCCCCCATGGTGTCCCAATATCGCAAACGAAACGTCCAAGTGGTTGGTGCTACGGGCCTCTGCTGCTCCCGCCTGTTTGTGCCGCGTGGATTCCCCCTTCGGTTGAAGTCCACGGATCATCCGCTGAAATTCTTCCCGGTACTTCCCCAAATCATGCAACAACCCCGCTGCGTACGCGGCTTGGGCAAATTCCTTATCCCCCGGCCTGGCTTCCTTGGCAAACTTCTCCGCCAGCTTTGCGACATTCTCCAGATGCTCGAGCAACGGCTGCCAATGACTTTCATCGGGATCCGGTGTGCCATCCGGCAAGTTGTAGGTATGCGCGAAATATTTCATGGCCGGTTCTCGTTTCATGCTTCCAGTACCGCGCAGCGCCGCGCGCGATTCATTTGGTACCCCTGATACATGCCTACTGTACAGCACACATGCCGGACCGCCAACTCAAGTGCCACCCTGGCTTGCGGCCTGTGCGCCAATGCGGACATGCCGCTCAGGCGACAAAACCAGTAGCGTCCGCTGGTTGCGGCGCAACATATTCAACCGCATAAGAAGCTGCCGTCGCCGCATCATCGGCGGCTTGGCGTGAAGCCCTCCCATCCATTGGGTGTTGGGCATGGCGGGTACGGCGAGAGCGGTGAGTACGGCAATTGTGCGGATTTTCACGCCCGGTTCGTGGGGCACCAGCGGCCAAATCTGACTTGACGGAACCAGAAACGCGACCTGCTTATGTTCTCTCCAGGCGTGTTGCATGAGGCGCAATTCAATGGCGTGCAACCGCGCCAGCGACTGGGGCCGCCATTGACCGGTTGCGGTTTGGCGGCCCAGCAGCCGGGCGTAAAGCTCAGCCCGGTATTTCTGGAATGGAATTGGGCCGGCGTGATCCGTCACACGGTTAAATTGCGTAAACGCCTGTGGCGAAAAAATGGTTGCGGAATACAGCCGGTAACCACCCATACTATTGAGATAATTACATAGCAGCTCATCAGCAAACACCACGCTGCCGGGTTTTAACCGTTGTTGCAGCGCCTGTCGGGCGGCAATAAGTTGCAGTTTCTGTGCCTTGGCGTTGAGCAGCCGCGGGGTCATGATGTAGGCGCTGTAGCCGACACTCACCGCGGTGAGCAACCCCACCACCACAGCGCGGGCGCTGCGATTCGGCCCCGCCGCCCGCGCCAGGAGCCACAACGCCGCCATGATCAGGGCGGGGAAAATATCGAGAAAAAATCGCAGATACCCCGTGGCGGCATCATTGGTTGGCGCCCAGTAATAAAATGCGTAGACAGTGGCGCTGGGCACCACCCATAACGCCAGGACCAGCGCCAGCTTGCGGCTGGTCCAGAACAGCCGGACCAGACCGGCAAGGGCCAACGGGAAAAGTAAAAATAATCCGAGCGTGGTCATCTGTTCCAGCACGGTTTGCCAGTTGCCCTGCCGCCCCGGTTCGCCGCTAAAATACCGCCAGGCAAACCCGGTCTGTTCTTTACAGAACCAATAACCCGTCCGCCATGGCGCGCCAAAAGAGGCCCAGTTAATTAAAGCCAGAATGGCCACCGGCAACGCGAACGCCAGAAGAACGGTAAGCCCCTGCCGCCAGGACCGCTTATGATCACGCACCGCCATGAACACCACGGCCAGCAGCGGCAGGCACCAGAGCAATTCCGTATACCGGGTGCTGCAACAAAATCCCAGAGCCAAACCCGCGATAACACCCCGCCACGCGCCACCTTTACGCCACCAGGTTAATAACGCCCAGAATCCCAACACCGTAAACCCGAGTGCCGCGCCATGAGAATTGGCATCATCGGCATACGTGAGCGTTACCGGGTTGAGGCCCAGCCAAATCACGCCGATTAATGCCATGAACGGATCCAGCAATGAACGGAAAAGCGGATATGCGAAAAATAGCGCCATCACGACGCAAATCGGATCGACCAGATACATCGCCGACGGACGATAGATAATCCGCGCCAAGGCGCCCAGAAGGCCCACGCCGGGCGGATATTTGGCAAAAATTCTGCCATCCGGTGTCAGCACCATCATGCGGCCCGCAAATTGCAGCGGATTGTGCGGCGTGAAATAAAGCCGCCCATGCTCGCTTAACTGCCGCGCTGTGACCATGTACCCATTTTGATCCACGCCGGGATTGGCGGGTTCATAAAAGCCATGCAACACAAGAGCATATAACACCAGAAAAATTGCCAGCAGCAGTCCACCCATCATGGTGGAACTGCGGATTTTAGTCGCTGGCATCGGCATTATTTTCTCATGGTTCCATGCCATTGCTTGCGGAACGCTAGCCGGGGCCGCGGTCAAAGTTATAACTCCTTACACGCTGAACGCCAACGATATTCATAGGATACAACGCTTGACAGCGGTTAAGGTTTCAAAACCCGAACCAGGCACCGGGGATATAGGATCGCACGCGTGTGACTTGACCATTGTTCAAGTCCACCAGTACCGGGAGAAATGGGGGACGCCACAGGCGGGAATTATTGACTTTCAGGCGCAGCATGTTGGCGGCGGCGACGCCCTTGGGCAGCGGACCATAGGGCGGCAGTTGTAGCAGGGCCACATGGTGTTGCGGACTTTTTTCCAGGCGGCGGGAAATGCCGGCAATGGTATGTTGGCAAACCGGGCAGGTATGCAAATAAATAATCGCCAGCCACCGGCCATGCATAATGGTGGAACTGTGGGGAATATAAGCCGCCAGTGGAAAACGCCTGCCATCCCACGCCGGAGGTTGCAGTAACGTCACCCCATGTCCGCCGGTGAGTCGACCATTGGCATGCAACATGGCGGGGCGTAGATAGTACCTGCCGGCGATGCTGCTGCTGATAATCGCCAGCGCCGTGAAACTAGCTAACCATGGTCGCCCGCGGGCTTTTTGGACCGCTTGGGGCAACTGGGAAGCCGCACACAGAAAAATCACTAATACCAGCCCATCAAGCGTGGTGGTAATCCAGGGGTTCATCGGCACCGGCCCAAAACAGCCGCAGTCGGTGCGCCCCTCCCAGCCGCGAAAGGCGGCTACACTTATAAACACAAGAAAAAGAAGTATCCCGGCGCGCAGAGCATAATAGATGCCTTTACCGCTGATAAACCATACCCCCGCCGCCAATTCCAGCAATACCGCAGCGGTATGAAAAAAATAATGGCTGGTTACCGCCCCGCGCAGCAGATTATATCCGCTCAAAGCGCCCGCCACGATCAACAACACCCCGGCCAGGAGCACAATAGCATCGGCAAGGCGGTATTTTCCGGATCGGAAATCCGGCTTTACCGCGACCGGCGGTGGGGCGGAGGCACGAGGTGAGGAATGATCGGATGCCATCATCATGCGTTACTTGTACCAAAAAGGGCGTCCAATGCCCAGCGCGTTTTAAGCGGGCGCTCCGCCGCCGCCTCAAACGCCGCCAGCAGCACCATCGCCGCGGCGCGTAAGGCCGCAGCTTGCGCCGGTTTGTCGGCGGGCGTCTTTAACAGATCAGAGGGCGCAGGCAGGCGGGCCAGGGCCAGCAGCACACCACCGTCCACGCGCACGGGGTTCGACTGGGTCGGGCACCGGCTGCAACAAGCGCCGCCGGAGCGTGGGCAGAATTGCGCTATGACGCCGGGGCGAATGGGTGTTTTACAGATCAGACAAGATTCCAGATGCGGTTGGTAGCCCGTGGCCGTAAGAATGTTTTTGACGATACTTAAACATATTCGTTTGCTTTGCGCTCCGCCCAAGGCCGCTACGCCCACCGCCAATTCATCATAAAGCTGCCGGTGCGGTTCCTGCGGAGAAAGCAAGGTCATAATGATTTCACAGATAATCTGCCCGGCATAATAAGCCGGCAAAGATTTCCGCAATATGGGTTGATGATCCAATAACGTCCAGGCGGTAAGCGTCGCCAGGTCGGCGGCGGCGCGCGGCGGAATAAACACCACTTCGCCGCGGGCCAGTTGGTCAATCGGCGAGCCTAAGGAAAATACGCCACCTTTGGATATTTTCCGGCTTCCCTTGGCCAGCAACGCCATAACGCCGGTGTTCCGTCCCAGCAGTGTCAGAATTTGGCTGGATTCCGAAAAATCAATGACTCGCAGGCAGATCGCCTCATCTTTTTCATAACTCGCCATGGCGACATTATCCCCAGCGCACCAGCCCCGGTTCAAAACGCAATGCGATATTCGGGTGGTTGGGGAGCACGCGCACGGCAAAGCCCTGCTGACCGCAGGTACCGGCGGTGATGGCGCCGACATATTGATAGACACCGGGTTCAAGATTGCTGCCCAGAACCATTTCATGCACACGGGCATCATGAATATTGCCAAAAGGGTCCAAGGCCCCAACGTAAAGTTCCACCCGCACGTTTTCCGTGGGAATGGCGCCAAGTTCAACCGTGGAGAGCACCTTGATGGTTTCCCCGGCTTTCACGGTGCCGATACCCGGTGATTCAACCTGCCGCACCTTCACTTTGTCCCACTGCTGCGCCAGGCGTTGTTTCCATTGCGCCAGCGCCGCCGCCCCGGCACCATGGCTTTCCATAAGCTTCACATAAAGATCGTGCGCCGGCAGATAAAAAGTTTCCGCATACTGCTGCACCATGCGATTGGTGTTATATACCGGGCAAATGGTGCGGATGGAATTTTTCATCCGCTTAATCCAGTGGCGCGGCAGACCATCAAGACTGCGGTCGTAATACAGCGGTACGACCACGCGCTCCAGGAGGTCAAAGAGCTGGTGGCTTTCCGCCTCATCCTGTTGGTCATCGCTGTTGTATTCCGCACCATCACCAATGGCAAAGCCGTTATCCTCGGCATAGGCTTCGCACCACCAGCCATCCAGAATACTGAGGTTTAAGGCCCCATTGATGGCGGCTTTCATACCGCTGGTGCCGGACGCTTCCATCGGTCGGCGGGGCGTATTGAGCCAAATATCCACACCCTGCGTAATGTACCGTGCAATATCAATATCATAATCTTCCAGAAACACCATGCGTGGCCGGACATCTTCCCGGCGACAGAAGTAGATGATCTCCTGAATAAAGCGTTTGCCGCCGTCATCGCGCGGATGGGCTTTGCCGGCGAAAACAAACTGGATGGGTTCATCAGGGTCCTTGAGCAGTTTGATCAGGCGCTCGGGATTGCGGAACAGGAGCGTGGCGCGTTTATAAGTGGCGAAGCGCCGGGCAAAACCAATGGTCAGGACTTTGGAGTCCAGCACTTCTTCGACGCGCTGAATATCCACAGGGGACGCACCGCGGTGTGCCAGATTCATCCGCAGGCGCTGGCGGATAAAATAAATCATCCGTTCCTTGCTGCGCTCATGGATACGCCACAATTCGGCGTCGGGAATTTTATCGGTGCGGGACCAGATACTATGGTCGGCGGGGCGGTCGGGCCAATTGGCACCGAGATATTCCTGATACAGCCGGGCGAAACCCTGACCCAACCAGGACTGGGTATGCACGCCATTGGTAATATGGCCAATGGGTACTTCCGGGGCGGGAATTTCCGGCCAAATCCGCTGCCACATACGCCTTGAAACCTGGCCATGGAGCCGGCTGACGCCGTTAGCGTGCCACGCCATGCGCAAGGCCAATACGGTAACCCCGAAAAATTCATTGGCATCATGCGGATTGACCCTCCCCATGGCCATAAGTTCATCAATACTGATCCCCAGTTTTTTGCAGTATGCGGCAAAATACTTTTCCATTATATCGCGATGAAAAGCGTCATTGCCCGCCGGCACGGGGGTGTGGGTGGTAAACACGTTGCTGGCGGAAACCACTTCCCGCGCTTCGACGAATGAAAGTTTCTCCTGCTCCATAAGCACCCGGCAACGCTCCAGGGCCAGAAACGCCGAGTGGCCTTCATTCATGTGGCAGACCGTGGGCGTAATGCCCATCGCCGCCAACGCCCGCAAGCCGCCGATGCCCAGCAGAATCTCCTGCCGGATACGCATATCGTGATCCCCGCCGTAAAGCCGGGCGGTGATATCCCGGTCATGCGGGCCGTTGCTTTCGACATTGCAGTCCAGGAGAAACAAAGATACCCGCCCCACCTGTACCTTCCAGACCGCCGCCCGTACCGGACCGTGCGGATAATCCACCGTGATGAGCATCGGCGTGCCATCGTTATTTTTCACCGGCCGGAGGCTCATGGAGAAAAAATCGTTTTCCGGATTTAATTCCTGCTGCCAGCCATCCGAGTTTAATTGTTGGCGGAAATACCCTTCGCGGTACAGCAATCCCACCGCTACCAGTGGAATACCCAGATCGCTGGCGCTTTTTAGATGATCGCCCGACAGCACACCCAAGCCTCCGGAGTAAATCGGCAGTGATTCGTGCAGGCCGAATTCCGCGGAAAAATATGCTATGACCGCCTGGCAGTCGGGGTAGTGCTGCTTGCACCAGGTATTCTGCTGCATATAGGATTTGAGATCGGAAGTGATACGGTTCAGATGCGTCAGAAACCCTTCATCTTCCGCGGCGGCACGCAGTTTATCCTGTCCGATGAGATTCAGCAGCCGCACTGGATTATGCCCGGTGGTTTCCCACAAATCCGGGTCCAGTCGATTGAACAAACTGGCGGCTTCAAAATTCCACAACGACCAGAAGTTATAGGCCAACTCGTGGAGGGCCGCGAGTTTTTCCGGCACCGCCGGAATTACCACAAACTTGTAAACTGTAGGCATGAATCAAGCTCCTTGGGCGCACGGTTATACCAACATCCAGCAAACCACCGCCGCCGTTCGGATTGGCAACCGGTCGCCAAATCCGTATATTCAAAGGGATTATAATACGACTTCCACCTTGCGTCGCCCACTTGCGTTTTAGCGACCGCGTGCGGCCCTGGTTCCGGCAATCCCTGCTATCCGCCGCCAATTTTCGTGGCCCAGTACCGCTGCGTTCCATTTTAGCCGCGTGTCGCAACCCGGCTATGACGCGCATCGGCCCCTTGGGAAGATGTGTTATCGGCACTGTAGAGGCGTAGCCAATAATTTTTCCCCCCACGCCGGTTTATCGCTATCCGATGAGCGCTTACCCGGGGAGGTAGTGATTTTTCTTTGACACCGTGCCCCAGTGGTCTATAATCAGCACTCGCCGTGGCAGGGAAGGTTCCACTTTGGGCTGCGGCGAAGTGACCGGCGCAATGGCGCTGTGCGGCTTGGGCATGCGGATAATTCCGTTGGCTACGGGCAACGCGGTTCTATTAATAAGCCGAGGTGACCGGAAAAATTGTCTGGCGGAACGGGTAATGCCGACTCTATACATGATACATGTTGAGAACTTGAAACATCTTTCGGAGGCTTTATGCTGAACGTGCGGTTTATCCAACTGGCGCAACAGGATTTTCAAAAACGTGCGGGCCATGCCGCCGGAAGCGGCGGTGTTACCGACGGTGCCGGGCGGCAAGGCTCCGCTGCTGCGGTCGTGGCGCCGGCGGGTCGCGGGCTGGGACGGATGGTCCTTGCCATGGCGGCGACGGCGGCGTTGACAACGGGCGTATTTTCCATACCCGCCGTCCGGGCGGTACAGCCCGCCGCCGCAGTTTTGGCGGCACAACCATCCGCCAAGTTGATCCGCGATGCCGACCTGTTTTTACACTATTCACTGCTGGGAAAAGAAAAACTCGCCAATGATTGTGGAAAGGCTTTCTTGCTGGACCATCCGACTGCGGTGATGGCGCTGCGGGCTTTTGATGCCGCCGCCAATGGGCGCGATGTATCGGAAATTCTCATCGGTAATCAACAGAATAAACCTCTTAAGAAGGTTTCCGCCGCAATTAACGCGCTGCTGCAGAAGGGGCATCTGGTGTTGGCGCGCAATCCTAACCGCATTCTCAAAGCCATCAAGGTTATGGTGGACAGCCCGCGGGCGTTTGTTGTTTCCCGCCAGCGGCTGTACGCCGCCGGTGAATTTGCCGTCCCCTTTTTCATCCAGTATTTGAACAGCCCTTCCCATGCCAGTTATGGCCCCCCGATCGTGCAGATGATGAGCAGTCTGGGCAAGTCACTGCTGAATCCATTGGTTGCGCAACTCGCCACCCCATCCACACCGGAAAAAATTGAAATTGTCCAAGTGTTAGGCAATATCGGTTATCCGCAGGCATTGCCGTATCTGGCCGAAATTGCGATGGCTAAAAATACGCCGCCCGATCTGCGAAAAGCAACCCAAACCGCCATGTTGAAAATTGACCCAACGGGGCGCTTTGCGCACCTGACCGCCGCCGAACTTTATCTGTGGTTGGCGGAAGCGTATTACCACAATGAGCCATCGGTGTCCGCCAATCATCCCAATGAGGCTACCAATCCGGTGTGGTATTACGACCAAGGTCTCAACGATGTCGTAGGCGTGCCGGTACCTACACCAATCTGGAAAGATATTGAAACCATGCGTGCCTGTGAGGCGGTGTTGCGGCTTGACCATAATAATTCCGCGGCCATCAGTCTCTGGCTGGCCGCCGACCTGCGGCGTGAAGTTGATTTGCCTGCGGGAGCCAAGGACGCGACCATCAAGCCCGGCATGCCCAATGCCCACTTCTATGCGGTTGCGGCCGGGCCGCGTTATCTCAACGCGGTGCTGCGTATGGCGTTACAAGAAGATAACAGCCCGCTGGTGCTCAAAACCCTCAAGGCGTTACAGCAGACCGGTACGATGGATGGATTGGTTGGCACGGGGAAAAATGTACCGCCGCTGATTCAAGCCTTGGCCTATCCCGATCCATCTGTCCGGTTTGAAGCCGCCAGTGCCCTGGCCCGGGCCAATCCCGCGAAAATGTTTGCCGCTTCTGATGAAGTCATTCCAACCTTGGCGCAGGCCATTGCCCAATCCACCAAGCCGGTGGCACTGCTGGTGGATGCCAACGTGCAAATCCGTAATGAGATGAAAGCCCGGTTACGGCCCCATTATCATATTATCACCGCACCCTCGGTGGCCGTGGCGGTTACCCGAACCATGGGCGTGCCGTATATTGAGCTGGCGATACTGCCGAACGATCAGGCTGTGGCGCAGTATCAGCAGTATGCGGCAACCGATTATCGGCTGGAGTACACACCCATACTGGTGATGGGTTCCGCATCCGAGTTGCCCAAACTGCATGCTGAATATGTCAATGATCCGACCATTGGCGAGATTCCCACCGGAGCCACCGCTGATTCCATTGCGCAGGCGTACCGTGATATGATGACGCGCCTGGGCAGTCAAAACATCAATGCGCAGAAATCCGAAGAGTTTGCCATACGCGCTGCGCATGAATTAAAAGTTTTGGCCATGAATCACGCCTGCGTCTACGATGTAAATCAGGCCATTCCCGCGTTGCGCTTGGCGCTGCGATCAGCCCACAACCAGAAGGTTATTGTCGCGGTGGCCCAGACTTTGGGACAAATTCGTAATCCCGAGGCCCAAAAGATTTTAGCCCGTGCCGCACTCAATGGTACCGCAAATCCGGAGCCGGTTCGCTACGCTCTTTTCAAGAGTCTGGCGCAAAGCGCCCGCAATTTGGGTAATCACCTTAGCGCGGCGGATATTGACACACTGATTCACGAAGTGTCCCACACGACCAACGCCAAAGTTCGCGCCGCCGCGGCGGAAACACTCGGGGCGCTAAATGTGGCCAGCAATCAGGCCTCCAAGCTGATCCTGCAGCAGGCGCGCTGAAGCCCGCGCGGTGTCAACGGCTAATATGAAACCGTCATGAAAAGCGGCGCGGCATTGGGATTGTAATGTGACGGGCCTTGCAACAGTGCCTGCACGCTGGCCGGTGCGATGATAATAACTTTGTTGCCTATCTGACTAATCGTGGCCTTTCCACCATGATCGGCCCAAACCTTTGGTTCAACATGATCGGTAATTAGTTCAATAATGTTGGTTTGCGGATGGGGTTTGTTTTCCCGCGCGGGCGATGAATTCGCAGCTGCGCCACCTTTGGACGCCCCGGGAGCTGAGGTTTTGGTGGTTTTTCCGCCGTGCAGGGAATTCGGATTCATGTAGCGCGGGATATTCGCGATCAAATCCTCCAGCCAATAGGTACGCATGATCAGGTGTTGATTATCCGCCGCCTGAGTATTGATAAAAATCACATTCTGGTCCGCGGAGATCACCATCCGGATGCGCGGGGCAAACGCCTTAAGTGCCGCCACGAGATCCAGTTTATAGCCCTGGCCGGGCAGGCGTAATGTCAGCCGCCGTGACGCTTGAATGCCTGCCTGCGCCATGGCCGCCCAACCGGCGGCCACATTCGTATTTGTGAGCATACTTAATTCGTTTAGAATTTCTGCAAGTGTTTTCTGATGAAACACTAATTTTGGGAGCCTGTGTTGCAGCAGCGAAGGATCGTTAAGCACAAAAATAACCCGCCCAATTTGCGCTGGTCGAAAATTTTTGTCTTGCGGGCTTGGCGTATTATCCTTGGCCGCCGCCGTAGTAGTGCCGGACGAAGTGCTAACCGGCGCGGCCGCGGACGTCGCGGGCGCTGTCGCGGCAGCTTCGGCGCATACGCCACTGGCGGCCATGCCGATCACGACAAAAACCACAACGCCGCGAAATATCACCGTGCTATTCACCACCAACCACCAACATACATCACCGGATACCCAACTATTGCTTAATTGCATAAATAACTGATATTAGTAAAGGGGTTTGGATCAGCAATATCAAGGTTATTGGGCATATCGATCGTCATTGCAATTAAGCACTATATTACTGCGCATGATTAACTTCGGCCTTCACCACCGCGGCACGCGCCGAATGGCTGCGGGTTAGCACCACGTCCCTGCGTGGATGGTGCGGAATTCATCTTGCGGAGAATATAACCGCCTCTTCGCATGGTCTCATTACCGTCCGCCGCCGATCATCTGCTGGATATAGGCCGGTGCGCTGACCACAAGCTGCCGATTAAAATAAATGATGGTCGCAGGGCCGCCGTTGGCCGTCCAGATATTAGGTTGGACCGTGCCCTCGATCATGGATACCAAAGCCTGGGCACGCTGGGCGGTAGTGGGCGTGGTGGTGTTGCCCATGCCGGTTCCGCTGCTGCTGCCGCTGAACAAATTGGAACTGTTGGAGCTGTTCGCGCCGCCGGAGCTGCCGCTGCTGATTTGCACACCGCTGTTGCTGCTCTGATTCTGCAGGTTAAAAGCCGGTGCGGTGAAATTGGGCACGACCATAACCAGATCCCCCACCGGATAGATACGCGTCACCAGATGCGTGTTGGCCTCCTGACGGGTGGTGATGGTCAGCACATTCTGGCTGACGTAATCCACCAGTGTGGCGCCCGGCGAAGCCTCCTGCAGCATCACCGCTAGAATTTTCCGCATAGTCACATCCCGCAGATGCAGCGTAATGGGCGTGATATTGGAAATACCCGCCGCCTGCAGCGCGTTCCAGTTTATAAAAATATTCGCGTTGGTCATATTGCGCAAATATTGCACCGCATCGCGCAGCGGTACATCATGCATGACCGTATTCGGCAGCACCGTGTCCATCATCGCCGCGGTGGATATATATCCACCGCCGGCTCGCACCGGGCCGGCCAATGAAAACACCGTCGCTGCCGCAGTCATGGCGGCAAGGGCGGCAAGGCTGCTGACGGTTCGTCGTATTTGTTTTACTAACACCATGATGACACTCCTCAAAACGTTTATCCATTACATTATTGTATTCCCCTGAATGGTAAAAAGTAAATATAATGCCATCCATGGAGTAAGTGATGGCTTATGAACCCTTAGCCGCCAAGGATCGGCATTATATGAGCGTGGCCCTGCGACTGGCGCAACGCGGGCGCGGATATGTGGAACCCAACCCCATGGTGGGAGCGGTGCTGGTGCGGAACGGAAAAGTCGTTGGCCGCGGTTGGCACCACAAATTCGGCCTGCCGCATGCGGAAATTGAAGCGCTCAATAACGCCCGGTCCGCCGCCCGCGGCGCCACGCTTTATGTCAATTTGGAACCCTGCTGCCATACTGGAAAAACCGGTCCCTGCACCACGGCAATTATCGCCGCCGGAATCCGCCGCGTGGTCGTCGCCATGACGGACCCCAACCCCCTGGTAAAGGGTAAAGGTATTCGCCGCCTGCGGCAGGCCGGCATCCATGTTACTACCGGCGTACTGGAAGCGGCCGCGCTGGAACTGAATCGGCCCTTCACCAAATGGATCACCCACCGACAACCCTATGTGCTCGCCAAATGGGCGCAGAGCATCGACGGCTGCATTGCCGACAGCCGTGGCCAATCACAGTGGATCAGTTCCGCGCCATCGCGCGCGCTGGTACACCAATGGCGCGCCCGCATGGATGGCATTATGGTGGGCATCGGAACAGCCTTGGCGGATGATCCACTGTTGACCGCCCGTCCGCAAAAATCATCCTGGCGCCGCCGCCCCGCCGTGCGGATCATCATCGACAGCCAATGTCGGCTGCCGTTGCCATCGCAGTTGGTGCAAACTGCCGCCGCAATACCCACCATGGTGCTGCATCGGCGCGAACTGGCCGCCGCCGCCTTGCGCCGTCGCGCTAAATTGCTTCAACACGGCGTGCAATGTATCGGCGTGGAAAATCATAAGAATGGGAGAATTATTCTGGCGTCAGCGCTAAGCGAATTGGGAAAATACAGCTTCACCAATATATTGGTGGAAGGCGGCGCAAAATTACTGGGGGCACTCCTGGCGGAAAATCTTATTGATGAGGGCCTGGTTTTTATCGCACCGAAAATTGTCGGCGATCAGCACGCCCGCCACGCCGTTGAAGGTATTGCCCTTCCGTCCATACAAAATGCCATTCCCGTGGTGTTTCGCCAAGTCACCACCTGTGGCGACGATATTCTTTTGCATTGGTATCGCCACGATACTCCACGCGCTGATTGATGAATATTGTTCGCCGTCGCGGCCAAACGGACAAAAGTTATTTACCTCATTTATGTATGGGCAACCCGCTTAAGGCATCGCGAAAAAATAACCTGAGCATTCTGGCTGGTTCTTTTGGCCGCCGGCGGCGTTGCTCGCTCGTTACAGAATCCATGCGGATATGCGCCTCGCGATCGCCTTGCCGGCGGTCAAAATTCCTGCGCCATAATTGCTCACGTTATTTCTTCGCGATGCCTAAGTTCCGCCGGCTGGCCCTTCTGATAGACGCTCCGGGTGCTGCCGCTGGGGGTAATGCTGCTCTTGAGATCGCAGGCGTGGGCATCGGGGCCGAAACCAAAATCATTTTCCACCAAGTCCTGAATTTCCCGCATTTCCGCGCTGGCGAGCAATTTTCCATCACACGCCGCCGCAAATTCCATCAGCTCCGCCGCCGTGCTGATATTGGGCTGGACACTTACCAGAGTCGGCCAGGTTAACAGCCACTTGATGGCCAATTGGCCCAGGGTGCAGCCATGGAATTTTTGCAAGGACCGGATTTGTTCGACTTTTTTTAGGCCATATACCAGCCAATTACGGTCCCGGAATTTCCGATGATCTGTAAACGTGGTATTTTCAGTGTACACATCCTGCAGGATGCCGGAGCTGTGCGGTACGCGGCTGATGATTCCGCCGCAGCCAAGGTTTTCAGATAGTTCGCATAATTCCCGCCCCGGATGCTGCTCAAACATATTGAACACCGTTTGTACGGTGGCCACGCGCCAATCCCGCAACGCCACCACGCCCTCTTCCCGCCAGCCGATGGCCGGCCCCAACGCGATACCCCAATGCCGGATTTTGCCCTGCTTCCGCAGATTGTTGAGCGCCGCAACCAGGTCGTCATTCATCTGCGGCAATTTTATATTATGCGCCTGCCACAGATCGATGTGATCGGTCCGCAGCCGCTTGAGGGATTCCGTAAGAGCCTTCTGAATGAATGCCGGGGAAAAATCCTGCTTGCGTTCCTGATGTGAACCCTCGGTCCCCGGATCATGGTAAAAGTCATAGCCGAATTTGGTGGCAAGAATAATTTTATCCCGCCCCGCAAAGCGCAACGTTTCCGCCAGCATTTCTTCCGCCCGACCGTTGTTGTACGCATCGGCGGTATCAAAAAAATTAACTCCCAGTTCAAACGCCTGGTTTTGCAACCGAATTCCCTCTGGCTCTTCCGCCGGCCCCTTGCCCCACATAAAACTGCCATAGATGAAATTGCCGAAGGAAAGTTCCGATACCCTCAGATCGGTGCCGGGAATGACACGATAGCGCATGATAACCAACTCCAATGTCTGGCGCATGCCAAACGGCGTGCAGCTTTTCACGCAGTATAGCAAAGCCGGCAATTTCAACAAATGGCCCGAAACCGCATCCGCTGCGGTCGGATGTGCCCGTTTTTGTTGGGAAGTGAAAATGTGGCATAATAGCAGATGTTCCGGCAGGAAAGTCGGTGTTTTTATGAGACAGACCATGGAAGAGCAGCCACAAGCGGACAAGAAATGTTTTATCAATCATTTGACAATGGCCTACTACTTTATTGCGCGATACACTAGAGCTATGCGTCCGTAGCTCAATTGGATAGAGCATCCGCCTTCTAAGCGGAATGTTCCGGGTTCGAGTCCCGGCGGACGCAATTCCAGAATTCCGGCATTCGGTCTTTGCGCAAGCTTGAACTGTTCGTAACCGTTCACGGTCTTTCGTCCGGTCAAGCACCCCACGAGTCTAACTATGGATAAATGATCTCCCACCACCAAAAAACACGCGCCAATTTCATTCGAACAAAAGTTTGAAGAAAATTTTAGACCGGAGTTTGGTTCATTTTGTCACTTCCCGTTACTGGGTACACCCCAGTAATTGGTGTTAAAGGCGAGCGCGTACGGTATAACGCATCAATAATTGCGGCCGAACTGCTTCTTTTCAAATTCCTTCTGGATGATGATGCGTGGCCGAACCAAAATCAACAGCACCACATTATCGCTGGTAGTGGAACGGTTAGTGAATAGGCGATTAACAATGGGTATATCCGAAAGTATCGGCACGCCGGCTTCAATGGTGGTTTCACCGGTCACCCGTTCGCCGCCCAGCAGCAGTGTTCCGCCATCCGGCACGGAAACGGTAGTTTGAACCTCGGTAATCTGCGTGTCCGGCAACTGCACAAAACCCGGCAATATGGAATTGGAGCTGGTTTGACCGGAAATGTTGGCTCCAGCTATATTGAAGGTCTGTAAACTCAACAATTGGGACAAGGATGGTATAATAGTCATAATGACGTACCGATCATCCGATGAAACCGTCGCCTGCACCTGCAAACTAAGGCCGGTGGTCAAGGGTTCGACGCTCAGATTGGTTGCAACGCCACCAGCGCCACCAGTGATGCCACTGGTACCGGCGGTTTGGGTAAAGCTTTCGACGTAGTTTTGCACATCCTCCACCACCATTGTGGCCCGCTGCCCGTTAAACAAGGTAACGCGCGGCGCTTCCAGCAGAGTATTGCGCTTGTCGATCTGTGTGGCAGTAAGCAAGAGCGATAACTGATAATTAGAAAGAATACCGCCGCTAAGGCTCATCGCTGGCGCGGTGTAAGTGCTACCGATGGAATTGGGGACACCAGTTGACTGCGGCGAGGTATAGGTGGCGGTATTATTCGTTATGGCGACCGGCCCGGATATAGCAGAGGTGCTTGTGCCAGCTCCGGCGACCGTGCCGACATCGGAGCCAAACATATTTCCAAAGCCTAAGCTCCAGGAGAAACCAAAGTCATTAAGGAAGCCGGTAGTGACATACAAAAAACGTGTATCAATGGAAATTTCAATGGACCGGGTTTCGCGCAATTGGCGCAACAATCCGGCAATTTTCTCCAGAGCACCGGGCGTCTGGGTTATAACCAACTGACCATTAATTTCGCGGACTGAACCGACGGTACCGCCATTGTCAATCCATGAACTCCGAGCCACAGTATTTTCGATTAATTGGGTAATTTCCGTCACCATCTGGGCTCTGGTTTTGCCCGCGGGTTGTCCCGAACCTTGGCCGGTACTGCCGGAGAAAAGATTGGAACTGCTGGAGCTGTTAGCGCCGCCGGAGCTGCCGCTGCTGATTTGCACGCCGCTGTTACTGCTCTGATTTTGCAGGTTAAAAGCCGGCGCGGTGAAATTGGGGGCCTGCACCAGTAAATCCTGAATATCAAAAACCCGTGTGGTTTTTACCTGGGCCAACTGGTCATTGGTGGAAATGGTCAGCACGCCGCCACTGATGCTGTAACCCAACTGCGTGCCGCCGCTGCCTTGCGCCTGTTGCAGAACCAGAGAGAGCACTTTTTTAAAGGGCACATCGCGCAAGGTTAAACTGATGGGGGTATTTTTTTGCACGCCGGCGTTGGCCAGGGCATTCCAGTTCACAACGATATTCGCTCCGGTCTGCCGGCGCAGCAAATGTACCACACTGGAAAAAGGTTGTTGATTAACCACAATTTTCGGAACATTGCGGGCCAGAGCCAAGCGTGCTTCGCGGTCCGCCGGGGATTCGGAATTATGTTGCTCCGCTTCGCGCATCCGACTAATTTCCGGCCAATCCTGCGGATAAATTTCCAAATTCGGATAAGGAATCAAGGCTTCCTCACCCTTGACCTGCTGCTCTTGGCTCGCTTGCGAGAGCAAGGTATGGTACTTATTCCATTGATTATATTGAATTTGATCCTGGACCATCTCACGCATGAATAATGCGGTGTTGTCCTGGGGCGCAATGGCAATGACCTGATTGAGTGTATCCAAGGCCTGTTGGTATTGCATCTGCTTGAAATACTCGCGGGCCTGCCCCATCAATTGGTTAATCTGCCGCTGCCGCCGAACCGCCAATTGATGTTCAATTTCCATCTGGCTTTGGGTGACCTCCTGGGCGCGTTTGGCCTGTTGTATAGCCTGCTCCTGCGCCTGTTGCCGCTGAATAATGGCCAACTGTTGATCAGCGCGGGCTTTCATATCCTTGTAGTCACCGGAAGTCAGAATACCGCGCGCTGCCTCAATGGTGGCCAAAGCGTCGTTGGTGTGATCGACCGCCTGCGGATATTTCCCGGCCTGCATTTCCCGTGTGGACAATTGCAGGTCATTATCAAATAGAACATGGGCACGCTGGGCTTGAATGGCCTGATCATAAATTTGTTGCGAAAGCAATCCCGGTGACTGCCCCAAGGCCAGTTTCTGGGCATTACGAAGTCCCATGGCGGCGGCTTCGTTTTTGGGATTCAACGCCAAGGCGTCATTGTACAGAGCCACGGCTTGCTGATAATTCGCATTCCGCAAATCTTGATCCGCCCGCACCACCAGAGCGGAGGCGCGTTCGCGCTCAATTTCCGCCAGCGACGGCTTCATAACCGCCGGGACAGGTACCACTGTTGCCGGCGCAACGACGACTTTGGGAGCGCTTTGCACAGTCGGCTTAGTAACCGCGGTAACCGCTGAGGCGGGGGCGGGGGCAGGGGTCGAAGCGACTGCTGGCGCAGGAGTTGGAGTTGGGATCACTGCAACAGGCGCTGCTACTGGTGGTGCGGTGTGCTCCGGTGGCGGTACGACCGTAGCCCTGTTTGCCTGTGCCGCGGCCTTTTCGGTGGCGGCGGCCTGAGCTTGAGTGGCGGCGGCTCTCTGCGCCGCAAGAGCGGCGGCCGCCTGCCGTGCCTGTTCGGCCTGCTGCTCCTGACTTTGTTGTAGCGCCAAAAGTTGCTGCTGGGCAAGTTGCTGTTGCTGAGCGATTTTTTCCGCAGCCGCCTTTTCCGCGACGGCGCGTTGTGCCTGAAGTTTTTCTTCCGCCAACTCACGGGCTTGGGCCGCTTTCGCCGCCGCGAGTTTTTGTTGTTCAGCTAATTTGGCGGCGGCGGCAGCCTGGGCCTGCTGCGCAGCACGCTGTTGCGCAATTTTTTTGGCGGCCGCTTCCTGGGCCATTATTTTTTGCTGCGCGGCACGTTTGGCGGCGGCGGCCTGGGCTAATTGCTCCGCCTTCTGCTGGGCCGCCAGTTTTTCCACAGCCGCCTGTTTCGCCAGCGCTTCGGCCTTTTGTTGCGCCGCCAACTTCTCCGCGGCGGCCTTCTGCTGGGCCGCCAATAATTTCTGTTGGGCCTCTGCCTTTCGTTGTGCGGCGGCGGCTTGCGCCGCCGCTACTTTAAGTTGGCGGGCGGCCTCAATGGCGCGCACTTGCGCCACGCGCCTCTGGGCAATGAGGTACTGATAATGGGGAATCAGATCGGCCTGGTCGCCAAGATCAACTCCTGATACCTGAATTTTATTCAGATCCATCTCGGCTTGATCAAAATTGCCCACCTGATAAGCATGTACGGCATCCTGCAACAGGGATTTCATCTGTGGGGCCAACTGCTGCTGCCGCGCTTCGGTCAAGGCCAAATTATCAGCGGCTTCGCTCTTAAGTTCCGGCGAAACATCCGGGCTGCCGATAAGATACCGGAATAACTTCGCCGCATGGGCAAGATGCCCATCCTGCAGAGATGTAGTCGCATTATGGTAGACCGTCAGATCAACGGACATACCGGCCAAGCCCGTATCCGCTTTCTGCAACAGCACCGCCAGACTATTCTGCTCCGCGGCGCTGAGTTTGGAGGGATCAATGGACAGCAGCACCTGTTTGGCCGTCTGATACTCATGCTGCTGAATTAATCGCATACCGCGATTCAGCAGCGTCGTGGCCGGTGAAGCTTGGGCTTCCGCATGGGCGATGGCCAAGGGCAGCAACGGCAGGCTTGCACCCGCCAGCAAAGCTCCCGCGACACCAATGGCAAGAATTCTTGAGCGAGTCTGGGTATTCAAGGCACTACTCCTACTTCCGGACTATTACTTTGGAACCGACACGATACCGCACCACGGTCCCGATCCAACATCCAACTAAGGCGTTCGGCACCAACCGTCCGCCAACCACTTGATCTCATAAAAAACATCTACATGTCTTTTACACCCTTTATCATACCGGGTGAATTACGCGGCGCCCCGCCGATAAACTCACACTATCCTAAAACCGATTTTGTCCTCTTGCAACTACAATCTCTTTTTTCCCGTATTTGGTCCCGCCCGCAGACCCGCACAAGTCACGGGTTGGTATTGGTCGGCGGCGGCGCTCCAATCTGGTTACTTAATGTATTAAGCTTCTGCTCCAATGGATTCGCCGCGTCCCATGCGGAATTCCGCAGATGTAACTTATAGTCCGGGTCTTCGATGACCACATTGACACTCCGGCCAGACGGCCGCTCCACCGCGTCCACCAGCACATAACCGGTGGCGAAGTCTACGACTTTCGGGGCCAGCGTGCCATTACTTTTGATAACGGAGATGGACTCTTTATTGCCGATGGCTTCGCCCAAATGTACCGTCTGGCTGCCATCCAGCCATTGACCGCGTTCCCATTTGAACAATTGGAATGACACCGAACCGTCCGCCGGTTGGGCACTGGTAATGAAGAAATACAAATCCCGATTTACCGGCATCGGCATGCTCGGTTCGCTCCACGGAGAGTATAGCCACTGTTCCCGGCGCAAAGCCGGTTTGTTGAGGCGATTAGGAAAGGCAAACACTGGATTGTACATAACGACGCGAATTTCATAACGGTAGGTATCCCCCGGTTTTACATGCGTATCGTAGAACCGCACCGGTACCGTGGGCATCGCCGTCAGGCTGGACGGACCAGTAGCAACGTTGACATTGGCGCCGCTTACCCCCGGTGGGGTGAATCCTGACGGGAATCCGTTGAACCCACTCGGAACATTATTATTGGTTTGCACGGTTTGCCCCGGCAACAGCAACGGAGGCAACCGCACCCCTTGCGACTGCTGTGCTTGCACCTGAAACGGTGATAGCGCTGGAGTGTTAGGTTGTTGCTGCCGACGTTGCACTATCGGATGGGGGGTTGTTACCGGCATGGACGGCATACCAGGCATGCCACCCGGCATACCCGGCATACCGCCGGGCATTCCAGGCATGCCACCGGGCATACCGGGCATATTTGGTGGCGGCATGTTCTGTGGCATGGGGTGTGGATGTTGCACATTTTGCGGGGCGGCGATCTGTCGCCGAAATACCTGCTGTATCGGATAAAAAGCCGGATCCAATACTTCAGAAACAATTTCATCCAACTGTCCCAGCAACGTGGAACGCTGACTATAGCTCAGCCCACTGAAATTAAGTTTCGGCAGTGGTTCCAGATTCAAACCTTGTATCTGCCGCCATGTTGACCAGCGACCATTGGGTAGGAGCCGCTGACGGCGCACCTGGACTCGATAGAACGCGGTAATGCGGTATGGCAACGGTAACGCGGCCTGATCTGCGGTAAGCTTAATGTCCTGGGCCGCCAGGCTTTGCATCCATTTGGCCATGGGAAAATCAGTTTTTACCGTTACCCAGAACAACCCATGGGTGGTCATTGAACTGGTACCATTGGGATTGTTAATATTATTCAGGTAGGTCAAAGGATTCGCGGTGGGGATGATATTCATGTTGCCGTTGCCGCTGGCATTGGCATTAGCTGGCGACGGCAGATACACTACCGCCTGATGTTGATGCGCCCGCGGCAAAGGCAGGACGGGCACGGAGGGGGCCATGAATGTCAAACCGCGGGCCTGCATACCCGCTCCGGAGGTCAAGGCCAATGGAGTATTATATGGACCAATAGATTCATTACTGATCGCCACCACCGTCGTGGGCAGTGGACTGGTCTGTTTGGCTACGAGTTTTTTCACATAGTTGGGCAGCACCCCAATATTAATTGGACGGTTTTTCTCATTTTGAATGGCGGCTTCAAGCAAACGAACCTGCGCGATGATTTCTGAACTGACATCGGACGGTGCTACGACCGCGCCGGGCTGCACTGGCGATGCCACCTGATTCGGATCATACGCGAAGTTCCTATAAATCAGCCAGAGGGCAAAAAGCCCACCGATTGCCAGAACCAGCTTTTCGACATGGCGCTCCAACGGATTAATATTTTTCATGGCTAATCACCAGGTCCCGTTCTCAAAATCATGCAACCTCAAGGTTGTACCGCGGACGCCTGCAACAGGCTTAAGCGAGCGCGATACGCCAACGGCATCAAAGGCTTGTTCCATTGTGTGAAAAATAAAACTTCCAGCAACATATTCACCCGTACTGCCGGCACATTCCCATAAACAAAACCCTGCGTAATGGCGGCAATTGGATCGACCGTCTTCATATTCATCTGCAGGACAGTATAACCATTATTCTGGCGATACAGCTGATTAATAAACGCATTGATCTTATCCGCTTCCACCACCACACTTATTGCCACCAGAGTAATCTGATGTTTCGCGTTGCTGAAGTGATTGGTGAGTATGGCTCCAGTAGTCTTCCCGGGCGTGGTAATGCCATTATTCCCCGGCATTGCTCCGGGCATGCTTGGCATACCGGGCATACCAGGCATACCGGGCATTCCCGGCATAGCACCGGGAAAACCACCGGGAAAACCACCGGGAAAACCACCGGGCGTCAAGGCATTGCCGGGAGTGCTCGATACGGGCTTGGCACCTAAAAACAAACCTCCGTCCGGTACCAGAACCGGTCCGATTCCGGTGCTCTGCGTCTGGGCCTGCCCGGTCAAAGCTGCCGGAGCAGCGGTGCCGATGGTGATATGAATCAACCGTTTTACCGGAGACATGCTGACATTGGGGCTGCCTTGATTGGTGGCGATAATAGCATTGACAATATCATTCTGTACCCAGGAATCCACAAATGCTTCATAAATTTGCGTGGCGCTGGGAAGGTGGTGGCTAAGAACAAAACTGCGCTCTTGGAAACTGGCTGGATCCGCGTACACTTTGCATTTGGCGGCCGCGCGAAAAACCTGCCGCCGGGTAATGGCATCCAGAATTTTCCTTTCTTCACCCGTGCTGGCGGTGCTGTTACTCTGAAACCCCTGCGGCATAACCTCCTGCAGTTTTTTCAAACGCGCCCGGACCAAATTACTTATCATCCTTGAACTTGGCGGCATACCGGCATCCAAGCGCGTCAAAAAACAATAGTGGTAATTTGGATCATGGACGAACAAGCGACGATATTCCCGCCGGAAGGCGCGCCGGGTCGTTAAAAACCGTGGCGGATTCGGCAGCATCCCCGCCATGGGAATACCCGCAAGCAGCGGAATTTCCTGATGCCGGGCGTCTTGCACCATCTGGCCTTGCGCGTTGAATTCCACTCGCCCCCAGGCGTTGAGCGTAACATATTCCTGCCGCACCGCCCGGGATTGCGATTCAATATATTTCTGCACCTTCAGGCGGGCGATTATGATAGCCGGAGTCACCGGTCCGACAAAACGCTTTTGGCCGGGAATATGCAGGGAAGTCGTGCGGAGGCTCTGCGCCACTTGTGCCTGGGCCAGCTCGGAGGTCATCTTGGCGCGGAGCCTGGTCCCCATGGACCGCAGTGGGTAAAATAAAACCACTATCGACGCCACTATGACTACGGCACATAAAATTGGTATCAGATTGGCTTTAATAAATTTCATCCAGACCTCCGGCCCGTGTCATCAATCCGACTCGGATTGCATCCAATCTGGCGCTTATGAGCCAACAACTCGTTTCCAATTCCCAACGGAATCGCGCCACGCTTAACCCGATCATACCGTTATCATTGCACATACACATTCACAATCATCTCAAACGCCGTAGCATCGTTTAATGACGCCTTGGTGTTCGGGTCTATGGCGCCATGGATAGCACCTGAACTCTGGGTGCTGAAATTCATGCCAATACCCGAAGCCCCCCCGTATTGCGGCATCCCCGGCGGACGGAATCCTCCTGGACCGCCCAGCGGCATTCCAGGCATCCCAGGCATGCCGGGCATTCCAGGCATGCCGCCTGGAAAGGTCGGCATATTATTTTGCGGCATGACGTTTTGATTCACATTGGGTGATAATTTTTCCGCTGCGCTTTTGGGTAGGAACTGCGGCAAGAACACTCCAGAGAACGGCCCGAGAACCGATCCCCATGGCACAAATCCCAAGCCCCCTGAATTAGCGCCGCCACCGCCGCCGCCCATCAAATTACCAATACGGGCGGTCGCCAGAGAACCTTTCACGATGGTCATCACAAAAGGCTGGTGGGCCGCCGCGCCGCCGAATTTCTCAATCCGGTCTTGAAATTCCTGTAGAATACGTCCCCAGCTTCGATATGGTGTATAGCCGCTGATAACCAATTGAAAACCGCCGCCGCTGGGAGCCGCCGTAGCGCTGGTAACACCCGCACCGGCCGCCGGTGTTCGCGTGGCCATGACGGGCATGACCTGCTGATTATTTCCCGTCGTTATTTGGTTGGATAAAACCGGTTCGTAGGTCGAAGTCACTGATTGTAGAACAATTTTCCAAGTATCCGGATTTTTAACATCCGCGGGTTTTTGGGTACTGGCCTGCGGCAGAGATTGAAAAAGAGTCTGGACGATTTCCGGCCAAATTTCCCGCTTCTTTCCCAACGCCAGATAGTAATTAATTTTGGCGACATTGGACTGATAGGTATTGCTGATCGAATTATATTTGTTGCGCAAGGTCGATTCCTGCAGAATCTTAACTTTGGCGGTCCGCAGACCCGCGGCGCGAATGCTGGCCTGTAACGCGGAGGCATCCATGGAATAACGCGCTGCGGAAGCCGCTGCACCAATCACGAAAAGTGCCGCCGTCGCCGCAAACCATGGATATTTTTGCCGCCAGATCATCTGGCGGGCTATTTCCACCGGCAACAAATTGGTGTTGATGGCGGCCAGACCGATTCCTTGCAACGCCAGACCATACGCCACCGTCATGCCCAGAGCCTGATCACTTAATCCAGCCGCCATCTTGGCGTCATCAAATTCAATTTTGGAAAATCCGTCCAGCCGGGCCACCTCCATGCCCAAGTATTGCTGGAGATATTTTTGCAGGTTCGACAGACGAAACGGATTGCCCATGCCGATGATCTGCTCCACCCGGCTTTCCCGATGCGAGCTGTTGTAGTACCCGATGGACCGCTGAATTTCCGCCACGATATCGGCGAATGTTGGACGCATGGCCTGGAATATCTGACGTGCGTATTTACTGGTGGCCGCGTTCTTTTTGAGCGCTTCGGCTTTCGTGAAGGCAAAACGGAAACTCTTCGCCAGGGATTCCGTAAAACTATTACCACCAAGGTTGATGTTGCGCAGCCACAACCGCCCCTGATCCACCACAATGATATCCGTATGATCCGCGCCGATGTCCAGGAAGATGGTGCCTTTGTCCAGACCCTTGCCTTCAAAGACCACCGTATTATACACCGCCAGCGGCGCCAGTTGCAGCCCGTGAACGGTAATGCCCAAGGCCTGAAAATCAGCCAGAATGGCGCCGACGAGATCAGTCTTGATTGCGAAAATTCCGATTTCAACATCCGGGCTGTCCGGATTGCGGAAACTGTGATAATCCCAAATCACCTGATCCAGGGGAAACGGAATTTGTTGAATGGCCTCAAAGCGGACAATTTCTGGAATTTTACGCGGTTCCACCGGCGGCAATTTTACAAAACGCGAAAAACTTGTCACTCCGGGCGCGCCAATGTACACGCGTTCTCCGTGCAGCGAATAGCGCTCTAAAAAGTGCCCCAGGCTTTCGCGAATGATTTCCCGTCGGTCAATATCCGGCTCACTGAGAAAGTGGCTGTGCTCAATAACCTCCATCGCCTCAAGAAATACTTTGTCACCGTCGCGGCGAAGCTTGATCGCTTTGATCGCCGTCGTCCCGACATCAATACCCCATGCTGCTGATTGTGACTTGGCCATAAAGACCTCCGGCACGCGCCGATGCAAACCCGCACCAAGGGCTGAACCAGACATGATTCAGCCCTTCCATATATTTTACGTCGAGCCACGGCTCAACGAAAGCACACTCCGTCTCACCACCCGATTTGAATCAGGGACCGCCACCCCCGAAACAAAAAAAATAACCCGCGGCGCGGTCGGAACTTCATTCCAGCATGTCGCGCGGGCATATCCAACTAATCTTAATAAAACCCAGAAGCGGCAGTTCGTCAAGCCGGAAGGAGATTGTGCGTTCCGGCCAGCCCAGGGTAATATCCGCCCGAGTCGTGATATTGTCGACCATTATGTTACAATAATCCCATGAAATTAAACCGTCCCGTTTGTATGCTGTTTCTCACACTGGCGGTCACCATAACCGGTTGCCATTCGTCCATTGTGCCGCTACGTCCCGCGGCGATTGGTCCACCCTGGGCGCTACGCTGCCCACCCACGGTGGCATGTGACCGCCCTAAATTTTCATCCGTCCGCGCCGGCGCCGCTGCCGCGCTTCCCGCTTCGCCATTGGATTCCGCGTGGTTTGCCAATACCGCCAATGGAACCACGCGGGTCATCAACCTTGCTCATTACCACAGTATATGGCGATCCACAATGCATCTACTTATCAATATGGGGTATCATATTCAGTGGGCCAGCTACCGCCTCGGTGTCATCACCACCCGCTACCGCGCCGGACCGGAAATTTTACAATGGTGGCGGCCCGACGCCACCACTTTTCCAGAGCTTATGGAGGGGACCATCAATACCTTTCGAAGAATTGTGCGTGTGGTGATTACCCGCACGCGCTTGCCGCATACATTTGCCATTACGGTGGAAGTATTGGTGCAACGCCGCGAAAATCCGTCAGAGACGGTGGGCCGGGTGGCGTTTTTTGGCTCCTCCGCCTTTGGCAACACCCCCTTGCCGTTGCAGTCCCATGCCGCGGTAAGTTCCGCCGACAAATCGTATTGGATGCGTGTAGGCCATGATCCGGCCTTGGAAAAAAAGATTCTCCGCCGCCTGTTGCGTAGACTATAAAATCTCACTTTACAAACCGGAGCACATCGGTCCGTCCGGATTTCCGCGAACGATTACGATTTTCCCACGCTATTGGCTTGTCACCGCATCGCCGCAACGTTCACCGGTGCCTGCGCGCTACGCGATAAAGGAGCTTCGGCGCTTCCGCATGGCGCCGGGCCAATTCAATATAGTGCTGGTTATTATGCTCCATTTCCGTAAGCTCCGCCGCCCGCACGGAGCGTACAATTTTTGCCGGCACCCCCATAACCGTTTGGCCATCGGGGATCACCATGCCCGGGGCGACCACCGCGCCGGCGGCGATAATGCAGTTCTTTCCCACTACCGCCCCACCGAGTACCACCGCTTTCATTCCGATTAATGTTCCGTCTCCCACCGTGGAGCCATGTACCACCGCGCTGTGACCAATGGTAACTCGGTCGCCAATAACCAGCGGCTGACCGTCATCGCAATGGAGCACTGAATTATCCTGCACATTGACCGCACTGCCCAAGGTGATTGGTGCTACATCTCCGCGTATGACAGCGCCAAACCATATACTGCAATTTTCTCCCAGCGTCACGTCGCCGCATATTACGGCATTGGTCGCCTGCCAATGTTGGTCAACCCGTTGCATCCTGGCATTACTTATATAATTACTCATCACCTTATATCTTATCGGCCCGCCATCATCGCCGCCACATCCGACTGCGCCTCGCCAATCGGTTTGACCTTGAACTTTTCCACCAGCACCGCAATGACATCGGGCGATAAAAACGCCGGCAACGTCGGTCCCAGCCGCAATCCTTTCACCCCCAGATAAAGCAACGCCAGCAGTACCGTCACGGCCTTCTGTTCATACCAGGCAATATCAAAAGACAACGGCAGATCATTGATGTCGTCGAGCTTGAATATCTCCTTGAGTTTCAGCGCTATCACCGCCAGGGAATAAGAATCATTACACTGCCCGGCATCCAATACCCGCGGTATCCCGCCGATGGTCCCTAAATTTAATTTGTTGTACCGGTATTTGGCGCAACCGGCGGTCAGGATGACCGTATCCGGCGGCAAACTCTCCGCCACATGTGTGTAATATTTGCGCTCCTGCGATCGACCATCACATCCGGCCATCACGACAAATCGCTTAATGGCTCCTGATTTAACCGCATCGACAATCGGCCCGGCGAAGGCTTCCAGTTGCTGATGCGCAAAGCCGCCCACAATTTTTCCGCTCTCAATGCCTTGCGGCGGCGGACACTGTTTAGCCAGCGCGATAACCGCGGAAAAATCTTTGTGGCCATGGTTTTCCGCAATGTGCTTTACTCCGGGGTAACCTACCATGCCCGTGGTAAAAATTCGTGCCCGGTATGATTCTTTAACCGGAATAATGCAATTGGTCGTCATGATGATCGGGCCGTTGAATAATTCAAATTCTTCGCCCTGCTGCCACCATGCCCCGCCATAATTTCCCGCCAGATGTTTATATTTTTTGAAGGCGGGATAATAATGCGCCGGCAACATTTCTCCATGGGTGTAAACATCCACACCGGTGTTCTCCGTTTGTTCCAGCAACTGCTGCATATCACGCAGATCGTGGCCGGAAATCAATATCCCCGGTCGGGTGCCAACGCCGATATTTACCTCCGTCACACCCGGATGGCCATAACGACTCGTATTCGCCGTATCCAGCAACGCCATGGTTTTGACGGAATATTCACCCGTGCGCATCGCCAGGGCCAGCAGTTCCGGTACCGTCGGCGTGGTCGTCAAAGTCGCCAGACTTTCCACCATAAAATCATAAATACCAGGATCCTCAAAGCCCAGAATGGCGGCGTGATCCGCGTAGGCCGCCATTCCCTTTAAGCCATACAGAATCAACTGTTTAAGGGAAGTCACATCCCGACCTTCGGCCGTCGTATCCTGCAACAGCCCCCGCACCAGCATGCGCTGGCGAACACTGGCTTCTCCCTGGTAAACCCAGGTGGCCGCAGAATCCAGTTTCTCCTGGAAGGCCTTACCATTGCGCCGCTGGTATTCGTCCAAAAACTTCCGCCGCACCAGTTCGCGCCGGGCGACAACTTTCCCAATCAACGCCAGCAGCGAATCATGATCAAAATTGACATTGGTAATGGTGGCAAAAAGAGCCTCACTGATCAGACGCCCCGTCTCCCGGTCTTCCTGCCCCATCGCTTTCGCTTTGGCAGCCCAGATCGCCAGCCCCTTTGCCGCATCAATTAACACATCCTGGATACCGGCAATTTCATCCGATTTTCCACATACCCCCTTAATGACACAACCCTCATTATGCGCCGCTTCCTGGCATTGATAACAAAACATAATCCAAGTCTCCAAACACACCTTTAACCGCGCGGGCCGCCACCGCGGCGGCCATCCACCAGTTAAGGATAACTAGAGTATTATATCCACTATTTGGTGGAGGTCAAATCAATCCCGCTTATT
Organism: Phycisphaerae bacterium; assembly: GCA_049977145.1. Taxonomy (GTDB): domain Bacteria; phylum Planctomycetota; class Phycisphaerae; order WQYP01; family WQYP01; genus JAMDCX01. The sequence goes on along the minus strand of JBMFGW010000023.1, from coordinate 3,003 downwards.
ATCCCGACCGGCTCCCGCGGACCATATCCCGGCTATTACTCGGCGAGGCTCTTGGAGAACATCGCGTTGTCCCGCCATTTTGCGGACGGTGGCTGCTATAGATGCTCGGGAAGACATTTTTCGCGATGCTGCCAATGCTTACCGGTTTCTGTTACCCCGGCGGAAGCTAACCGTTCACGCACGATGTTTTTTGCGTACGGACCACGCGCCGCGGCAGGCCGCGCCGCGACCGTAAGGAAGTGGTACCGCCGTAAACCCATACCGCGTCTGGAAGGCCGAAAGGCCGTGCACGGTTACGGCGGAAGTGGCGTTATTACGGCAAAAAATTGAAGGGATTGTTGCTGGGGCTTTCCAGCTTGGCCAGGAGTTTGCCGCCTAGCGCGAGTAGTTTTTGCAGCGTGCCATCCAGATCCGCATTACCGGGCGCTGCGCCGGCGGTACTGCCGCTACCGGCTAAGGCCAATGGATCCACAATTGGCGCATCGGTTGTCGTGCGGTGGCTTTCCCGGTGCGTGCGCAGCAATTGCTCAGCCTGGCGTTGCAGCAGCTCCAAAATTTCCGTCGGCACGGAACATACGGCGCGCGAATCGTGCGTGGCCGTGTCGGAGTCGTGCGACACCCCGTCGGCGCGGGCGGCATTGAAGGGATCGTTACCATGGTGGTGCTGGGTCATGACTGAATCCAAGTTTTGCTGTAGGCGCCAACGGATGACACTTCCGCAGTGAAAATACTGATCTGCCCAACCTGTAAACGTATGCGTAGGCGGGTGATATTAAATGTGCCGCTTATAACGCAGCCGCTGGCCGCGGTAAAACTGATGGGCACGCCGGCGTGATACGCCGCCAGGCCCGGATCATTTTCCGTCAGCCAGCCCACCAACACCCCATGTAATGTCTGGCCCGTAAGAATACCGGAACCAAAACCCGCATCGGCGAAGGATTCGGAATCTTTTTCACGGAATTCCTCATCCAAACGGGCATCATAAATATAGGCGGTGATCCCCGGCGGCAGCGTTACCGCCGCGGTCAGGCCGGATAAAGCCAGCGCTGTTGGCATGGTATAAACTCCACAATGCTTGTACGGAAATCTCTTTATGCCGCCTGAAATACCTGACATTCCAGGCGTAAACCAGCGGTGTAAATGGCGGTCTGCAACGAATTAAACCCCGGCATGGCAGGCGCAACAGGTTCGGTGCGCCTGCAACCCAGCAGGCGACCGGTGGATAACGCAAGCGTGGCATTGTCAAGCAGTGTTCCCAGACGCTCCGCCCCGCCAACCGCGGTATTGATATCGGTGGCGACAATCTGAAATGCCACTGCCACAGTGGTTATCCGAACGCCGGAAAAATCGTGGCTTACACGGCCTGCGCCAACGCGCAGAATCACCAGCGGCAGAGCTGCGGATTCCGGCGCTTCGGTTAAATACACCGCCGGAGCGGCGCCGAACATTGCCGCGAGTGGCGCATCGCCCGTAATTTCGCTGATCAATGCCTCAATGAGTGCCTGCATAACATTCCGTCAACTTTCTATCCGCGAATCCTGCGGATCCAGCAGACCGGCGTAAATGGCCCACGCCTGATCACGATCTCCCAAATTGCTGACAAACTCTACCCCGTAATACAAAACACCGTCAAAAAGGCGATCCCCAAATTCCGCTCCGGTATTTTGCGGGGTTATGATCACATGCGTGATATCCATGCCCCGCCGCGCAATAGTTTTCCATTCATGGGCGTGCAGGGTCAGTATGCTTGCGGGAATAGCCGACAATAATGTTTGCCAGACGCGGATAATTTCACCGCTTGGCCCGGGTGCCGTGGTGGCACGCTGCAGGCACAGTTTTCGGCGGGTCAGTAACTGTAAGGTCATACTACGCTGTCCCGATAACGGTTAAGAATGTTGGTTATTTCCGTGGTGAAAATCAGATCGCCCGCCCGCACCAGATATTCATATCCAATGGTTTTACCCTGCGATTCCCGTTGCTTGGTCAAATCCGGCGCGTTGAGCACATTGCCCACAGCCAGCGCGGTGGCAAACGCAATATCATCGGGAATCACTACCCCGCAGATTACCGCACCGGCGATATGCGCCTGCGCGAAAGTGGCGGTGAAGGTGTTCCCCGCAACCAGGCTGACCGTCACCATTTCTTCCACCGCTGTCCCGGGATCGATTAGCAGGGTAACTCCCTCCTGCATGGCCCACGGCTGCCCCATGTTCATGCCGGTCATCGCGGCCGGGGTAACTATCTGCACGCCCGGCACGATGGCAACGGTACTGATGGTGGTGAAACCAAAACCGGCGATATAGTCGGTTTGCACGGCATCAAGCCAGCGAAACCCACGCCGCCATGGAAATGGCACGGCCAGCGATTGTGCCGCCTGCGGCTTAAATGAAATGCGTCCTATCTGAGGCCGCAGATCAAATTGATCAGCCGCGCAATACAGCGGATACAAACCGCTGGGAAAAAGTGTGACGGAATTAAGCAGCAGGACCGGTGTTTGCCGCAGCATCAAATACGGACGATTGGGCGAATCATAAAGTTCTGTAAACCGCCCTGGAATAAAGTTGCGTTGGCAGTAACGCGCAACGGCATCACTGACGGCGGAAATAATCGCCGCCAAAGTTGCGGCATTCACATTGGTACTGCCCGGGACAATGGTGGAACAATACGTAGATGTGATCAAATCAGCCATACGGCGGTTATAGGGGTGGGCGGGCGGAGATAACAATGGTGCATTAAGAGCACCGTTCATTTTCCGCTGCCCTGGTATGAGACAAATGGATATTTCATCCCCGGCTGCCCCCTGACAGCGCGACGCTTTATGCACCACCGGCAAAGTGCGCCCGTCAGATTGCCGGATGTATTTTTGCACTATCGCCCCAGGAGTCTCTCGGAGTGGTGGTAAGGGAGTATTGCTGGCTGATGAAGTGTGTCCGCGCTATGAACCCCGTCTTCCATTGGTAAAAGGAATATGAGAATGTATTGCCGTCGCAAGCACAAGGAGAA